>JAUWWA010000366.1 GCA_030617125.1 Pirellulales bacterium
AGCAGAGTCCCTTCTGTACGGGCAATTGAAAACCGCAGATTGAGGATTTCAAAGGGTTCAGCCCTTCCCGGCGGCCATTGATCGTGGGCTTCATATTAGCTAGTGTAAATAGACGCCCCTGCCGTGGGAAGGAGCAGTCGAGGAGGAGCCGATGCCGACATCACCCCCCCCAATGAGCCCGGAAGAAGCCGTCCGCCGCGTCGCCAAGGCCCGCGAAGCCTTGCTCGGCGAGGTCCACAAGGTGATTATCGGCCAGGACGAGATGATCGAGCAGATGCTCATCTGCATGCTCGCCCGGGGAAATTGCCTGACGATCGGCGTGCCGGGCCTGGCCAAGACGCTGACCATCTCGACGCTCGCCCGGGCGTTGGCGATGAAGTTCAGCCGGATTCAGTTCACGCCCGACCTCATGCCCAGCGACATCACGGGCACGGAGATCATCGACCAGGATCCGGCCACCGGGCAGCGGACGTTCCGGTTCGTGCACGGGCCGGTGTTTGCGAACATCGTTCTGGCCGACGAGATCAACCGCACGCCGCCGAAGACCCAGGCCGCCTTGCTCCAGGCCATGCAGGAGAACGAAGTAACCGCCGGCGGCAAGACGTACCCGCTCGATCAGCCGTTTTTTGTCATGGCCACGCAGAACCCGATCGAGCAAGAGGGAACCTACCCGCTGCCGGAGGCCCAGTTGGACCGCTTCATGCTCTCGATCAACATCGGCTATCCCACGCGGGCCGAGGAGCGCGACATTGTCAACGCCACCACGCAGACGGCGCGGCACGACATCCGCACGGTGTTGCGAGGGCAGGACGTCTTGTGGATTCAACAGCTTGTCCGACGGGTGCCGGCCAGTCAGCACATGGTCGACTACGCGGTGGACATTGCCCGGGCGACCCGGCCCAAGGAGCCGCCCAGCCCGGAATTCGTCAAAAACTGGCTCGCCTGGGGCGCCGGTCCACGGGCGGCGCAAAACATTATTCTGACGGCGAAGGCCAGGGTCATCCTCCACGGCCGCTTCGCCGTCACCGCCGACGACGTCCGGGCGATGACCCCGCCGGTGCTGCGGCACCGCATCATCACAAACTTCAACGCCGACGCCGAAGGGATCGACGCCGCGCAGGTGATCGAGCGGATCCTCGAGACGGTGCCCGAGCCGAGTTACGGTGAGCGGGTTTCCGCGCGAGTTCCGCAAGCCCCGCCGGCCGCCGCGTCGCAAAAGCCGTCGCCGCCGGCCGTGTCGCAGGACGCTCCTTCGATACAATTGCCGGCGTCCACGCCAAGTCCGCCCCCCACCATCGGACCGCCCGGGCACGGCAACCCGACACCGCCACCCGACCCCACACCGCCACCCGGCGGGTCAGGGGCGGCCGAAAGATAGACCGTCGGAAGCGACGCTGTCGGCGACAGCAACTTGCTACACGTCCAGAGCCTCCAGAACCTTGGCCTTGAGATCCGGCAATTGCGTTTGCACTGCCGACCAAACGAGATCCGTGTCGATCTCGAAATAGCGGTGCACAAGGATGTTCCGCATGCCGACAATCCCTTTCCAGGGAAAATCAGCATGGGCGGCTCGAAAATCCTCTGACAGCGCACGTGCCGCTTCGCCGAGGACTTGAAGATGGTGCAGAACCCAGGTCTGCACCATTTCGTCTGCGTCAAAAGCTTCCCTATTCGAAGGCGCCCGTTTCTCGATCTTTTCGATCGCCTCAAGAATGTCCAGCAGCCGCTCGTTGTCGTCTCTCACAGCGACACGGCCTCCTTGAGCACGCGGTCGCGGATGCGAGCACGGAGGCCCTTGCGAGTGACAACGTCTACGCGGCGACCAAGCAGTTCTTTCAGGTCTTCCAGAAGCGCCCCGAGGTCGAGCAGGCTGCGTCCCGGCTCCAGGTCTACCAGAACGTCCACGTCGCTCTCCGGCGTTGCATCGCCCCGGGCAACGGATCCGAAAACCTGGACGTTTGACGCGCCGTGCCGCGCGGCAATGCGGAGAATCTCATCCCGCTTGGCTTCGAGGAACTCGGGAAGTTTCATGGCTCGCCTGGCAACTCGTACAGTGCTTCGGGCGCGAAGTCGGCATCGTTCGGCCAGACCACGGTTCCCAGCATGGGATCTATGGCGAATTATCGCACAAGAACCGTCGATTGACAACTCCTATTCCGGCGCCGCAAGCCCCGCCGACCGCCACGCCCAGTCCGCCGCCCACCATAGGCCCACCCGGCCACGGCAACCCGACACCACCCCCTGGCCCCACACCACCGCCGGTGAGCTAACGTTCGTTGCCACCGCCGGCTCGTCCAGCAATGGCCCCCGGCGTCGATCAGCGGCAATTTTGCACGGCATTGCTTCACCGTTTGCAAAATGCCGCTAATCCCGGACCGGCGCGCCGATGTCCAGCAAGTTCTTGAAATTCTTCGCGCCTTTCTGCAATGGCCCGGGAGCTTGCAGAGCGGGTTGAGTTGTCAATGAGCAAACGAACGTCGGCATCCAATCCGACGCCCCCAATCTATCACACCGCGCGGCCAATTTCAAGATCAAAACCCATTCATGCCTACCCACGGCTGCGCCGCGTGAAGGCATGCCACCCGCCGCGGGTTGTTCGTCGGCCGCCGAAAGGGTCGGCGGCGGCCAAAGAATCCCAAGGCGCAACGCAAACACCACCGCCGCCGTAATAGTGCGGCGGGGGATTGACTAGCGTGCTGCAATGCTACATGCTATTGGCAGTCTCAATGAGCCGATTCGTCCGCACCGAATCGGAGCAGCGAGACGACGGAAATCAGAACGGAAGAGAACCACACAATCACAAATCAGGTATTGTGTCCCTGAAAATAGGGCGTGCGGAACACGGAGTCGGAATAGGGAATAGCCCCCGCAATACGCGAAATACCGGCAGTCAAGAATAGGAACTCCCTTTGATCCTTCCTGATCTTGGAAGTTGTACCCCATAATACGATGCCATACATTGATCTCACCAAAGTCTCCCCTGCCACATTCCCGGAGGCGGAAAATGGCGTATTCGAATTCAAACGTAGTGCAACACCTGAGAAAGAATTGAAGAAGAAACTGGATCGTGCTTCATCGGCCTTTGCGAACACTGGCGGTGGCTGCTTCATCTATGGTGTGGACGGCAGTGGCGATGCAGACGGCGTGTAGTGTTTCAAGCCAAGTGGCACAGTGGTTAAGGTAGGTGACGGTCTCCTCTGGCCGGGGTAAGATATTCCCCAGGAGGAGGAAGACCATGAGTAAAAAAGGAAAGCGTCGCAGGTGGACGGC
>JAUWWA010000379.1 GCA_030617125.1 Pirellulales bacterium
CATCCTTCATCCTTTCCCCTTCGGACTTGCCGTTTCCCGGCAGGTGGGCTACACTGACGGGCATGATGCAAGTTACCCGCCAGAAAGACGTCACCGTCATCAATTTGAGCCCCAGCTACAAGTCGCTGGATGCGGATGCATTGGATGAGATAGGCGGTCTGTTGCTGACCGAGGCGACGACCGCCGAGCCGCCGCGGATCGTGCTGGATTTTTCGGAAACGCGTTTTATCGGTTCGACGTTTATCGAGCTATTAGTTCGGGCGTGGAAGCGGCTCACTGAGCGTGGCGGCTCGCTGGCGCTATGCGGATTGCAGCCGTTCTGTGTCGAAGTGTTGCGAGTTACCCGGCTCGACATGCTCTGGCCCAATTACCCAACCCGGGAGGAAGCCATCGCGGGGCTCCTGCAACGGGGGAGCAAGTAGCCTACAGCAGAGTCCCCGTACGATGCGGTTTCTGGGCCGGGTTAGTCATGAGAGGTGTAGCAAAGGCTTCCGGCCTGGGGTTGGGCAATACAGGTAAGATACCTGTGCTGAATAATTGGCCAATGAACAATTCGGGCTAGGCCGACGGCCGGCGGTAATGCTGGTAGGCCAGGAGGACTTCGTAGAGGTCCATCGAGATCGTCACTTCGTCGTCGGCGAAGTCACGCAGCCAGGTTCGCTCCGACTGAACCGCATCGGCCAGCAGCGGCATGACTTCGGTCAATGGGACAGTGACGGTATTGGGGTGAGTGAGGCTTTCGGCGACGTCGATGGTGGCCGCATCGCCTTGAGGGCCGTAGTAGATTCGCAAATGGTTTGCGTTCATGGCACGGATTCCTTCCTCAATGGGGGTATGCGTGTTGGCCACCGGCCTCACGTATTCCCCCAGCCAAGACCGCAGCGCACAATTCCATGTGCCCACCCTGCCGCATTCTCCCTGTATCGGCAGGAGGCATCTTGCGGGTTTGATCTATTTTGGGGAAAATCTGGTTTTTGTCCGACCGTTCTCCTGGCGCGGTAACGCCCGGCGATCCGATCATCTGCACAGTACCGGTTTGTTGAGTAGTCTGGATAAAGTATGGCTGATGCGGTAACGATCGATCTGCGGCACGTCGCCCGGGGGCTGAATATCCCTTTGCGCCAGGTTCAGGCCGCCGTCGAGCTGCTCGACGAAGGAAACACGATTCCCTTCATCACGCGTTACCGCAAGGACCGAACGGGTGGGCTGGACGAGGAGCAGATCCGAAAGGTGCAGGCCCGGCTGGAAAAACTCCGGCTCCTGGCCGATCGGAAGCAGACCATCCTCCGCTCGATCGAGGCGCAGGGAAAGCTGAGCGAGGATTTGGCCCGGCGGATCCACGGCGCCGGGACGACCAAACGTCTTGAGGACTTGTACCTTCCCTATAAGCCGCGGAAGCAGACGCTGGCCACGCTTGCCCGATCGCGCGGCCTGGAGCCCTTGGCACAGGAAATCTTCGAGGCCGACCCCGCCTGCGCCGACCTCGACGCCCGCGCGGCCGACTTCGTCAGCACCGAACGCGCGGTTCCCAGTGCGGCCGACGCCCTGCTCGGCGCCGGCCATATCCTCGCCGAGCAGTTCTCCGAACACGTCGACGTTCGACAGCGGCTGCGCGAAATCCTCGCCCGCACCGGCAGGTTCGTCAGCTCCCGTATCGGCGACGCCGGAAGCGGGCGATCCGAGTCACAAGTAGGCGGCAGTGCCGACGACAAGCCCGCCGACCCAGCGTCGGCGGCGGACCATCCCGAATCGAAGCCGCCCGAAACGTCGGCGGCGGACCATCCCGAATCGAAGCCGCCCGAAGCGCCGGCGGCGACCGCGTCGGATGCAGCGGCGACGCCACCGCCGGCCGAGACCCAGCCGAAACCAACCGGCGCAACGCAAAAACAGGCCAAGCTCAGCCAGAGAGAACTCAAAAAGAAGAAGGCCCATGAGCAGAAAATCAAGGCGTTCCAGGACTACTTCGACTACAGCGAGGAGGTCAAAAAGATCCCGCCGCATCGCATCCTGGCGATCAACCGGGGCGAACGAGCAAAGGTGCTCCGCGTGAGGATTGAGTCCGACACCAACGCCATGCACGATGTGCTCGACGAATTGCTGGTCCCGCCGGGGCATCCCCACGCGGACTATCTTCGCGGTTGCGCGCGCGACGCACTGAACCGTCTTATTCTGCCGAGCCTGGAGCGCGAGATCCGCCGCGAGTTGACCGATGAGGCCGACACCCATGCCGTCGGCGTCTTCGCGCAGAACCTCCGCAATCTCTTCTTGCAGCCCCCGGTCCGCAATCGCCGCCTGTTGGCCGTCGATCCGGGTTTCCGCAACGGGTGCAAGCTGGCCGCGCTCGACCAGTTCGGAAACATGCTCGAAAAGGGTATCATTTACCTCGTCGGCAAGCCGCAGCAGCGCGTGAACGCCCGGCAGCGGGTCGCCGAGCTGATCAACCGATACCAACTGACCGTCGTGACTATCGGCAACGGCACCGCCTGCCGCCAGACCGAGGATTTCATTTCCGAATTGATCAACGGCGAGTTGAAGGACCGCGGCCTGTCGTACGTGATCGTCAACGAGGCGGGCGCCAGCGTCTACTCGACCAGCCGCATCGCCCGCGAGGAATTCCCCCACTACGACGCCAGCCTGCGCGGCGCGATCTCGATCGGCCGCCGCCTGCAAGATCCCCTAAGTGAGCTGGTCAAGATCGATCCGGCGAACATCGGTGTCGGGATGTACCAGCACGACGTAAAAGCGAAGCACCTGCGGACGTCGCTCGACGAAGTCGTTGAGTCGTGTGTGAACTACGTGGGCGTGGACGTCAACACGGCCAGTCCCGCGCTGCTGCGATACGTTTCCGGGTTGAACCAATTGACCGCGCGGCGGCTTTACGAGTACCGTCGCGGACACGGCCCGCTACGCAACCGGCAGCAACTTTGCGACGTGCCCGGCTTTGGTGAGGCGACGTTCGTGCAGGCGGCCGGCTTCCTGAAGATCACCGCCGGCGACAATCCGCTCGACGCCACCTGGATCCATCCGGAAAGCTACGAAGTGGCCACTCGGGTGCTGGAGAAACTGGGATTCACGGCGGCCGATCTAGCCGACAAGGAAAAGGTGGCCGCGTTGGCCGAGTGTTCCAGGAAAGTCG
>JAUWWA010000155.1 GCA_030617125.1 Pirellulales bacterium
CGACACCTGGCAATATCGCACCACAGCATGTCTTAGCGTCCCACCACCACCGCCGCGAACGCCCCCAGGTAACACCGTCGGCAACGGACAGCCTCTGCGCCCGAAAGGTCCTCCCACGTACGGATACGGCTTCGGGCAACCCTCGGACACCGGTTGCGAGGCAGGAACTTCCTCTCACCTCGCCCCGACCACGTGCTCATCACGGCCCCGTGCTATTCTCCCCGGGCTTGCTCTGATACAATGCCAAAAAGATGTCCGCACGCTGCGGCACGGCTCAGTTCAACAATATCTTTTTGCCCGTCGCTACGCGACGAGCGATAAAACGCTACACGTTACGTTCCAGGAGAATACTATGCGTATCGTGGATTTCGGAGAACTTCGGGCAACGCCATTGTCACCATCTTCAAGGGGGGGCACGAGCTTCTCCCGGAAGCGGCTATATCCTGGATTCAAACAGTTGACAAGAATAAGAAATCAGGAATACAATGAGCCGGATGCAGGCGACGATAAATTGCCGCGCCCGATCCGCAACGTTGAACGAAACTGCTTCATGGCAGAGCGGAGTAACTGTGCGTATTGAGTCCGGCGTGGAGGAGAGGCTGCGCTTCTTCTGTGAGGAGAGTTAGGGGAAGTCAGGGTCAGACCGACAGTAGACAGTGGGTGGTATCTGCATCTGTGCGAAGCGTCATCGCTATTGTTTACTGTCGGTCTGCCCCGAAGACTCTCCCCGATTTTGAAGCGATCATGGTTCGTTGGCGCAACAAAGAGGAGAAACCCGCGTGAACAATTGCGAATGTAGCAAGATGTTTGGCAATCTGAAGTCCTCGGCTCGGCTTCGGGCAGCCATGATGACCCTGAGTGTCGGCATCTACGTGTGTCTGGTTGGGGTTGCAGCCGGAGCCGAGCCGGAAGACCGTACACTGAAAGCAGCGGCCGCCGTGAGGATCGTGAATCCGACACGGCCGGCGGTGACCGTCGGACACCGGGTGATGACGCGTTTTGACAACGTCTATGCGGATCTTCGAGTCCAGGTCTTTGTGATCGAAGACGCCGGCGGGAAACAGATCGTCTGGATGGGTTGCGACTTCGCCGTAGTGCGCGCGCCGATCGTCGATCGAATCAAGTCGCGGATTCAGCGCCGCTGGGGCATCCCGCCCGAGGCCGTGTGCATCAATTCCAGCCACACTCATTCCGCTCCGCCGTTGACCGTCGAGGAAGCGGTCCTGCCGGAACATGTCGACCAGGACTACGTCGAGCGTGTCATCGAGCAGGCAGTGGCCGTTGTCGCCGATGCCCTGCCGCGTTTGCAACCGGCGCGCGTGCGTTACGTGGTCGACTCTTGCCGGGTCGGCATCAATCGGCGTCTGGGTCGGCCCGGCTCGGTGCGCATGCTTCCCAACCCCGAGGGAGTCGTGGACCACCGCGTTCAGGTCGTCGTTGCCGAGTCCGTTGAAACCGGCAAGCTGATCGGCGTGGCCGTGAAGTACGCGTGTCACCCGGTCACGGTGGTGAATCTTGGTCTCGGTTCCGACTATCCGGGATACATGCGAAAGATCTTCGAGCAGCGGCATCCCGGGACGGTCGCCGTCTTTCTACAAGGTTGCGGTGGGGACGTTCGCATTCGCGCGGTCAACGAGGACATGACCGGTTGGGTAAGCGGCAGCGTTGCCATGGCCGAGCGTTTCGGCGGAGAACTGGCCGAGGCGGTCGAGCGCGCTCTCAGGAAGCCGGGCGCCGTGCTTCACGGTCCGGTGAATTACGCCGCGAGCGAGATCAAGCTGCCGGTCAAGATTCTGCCGGCCAAGGAGTACGCAGCCGCTGCCAATCGCAATGACCCATTCTCCAGCGCGTGGGGGAAGATGTATTCCGAAATACTCAAGAACGGGCAGCCAATTTCCAACATGGTCCCTTACCGACTGCAAGCGTTCCGGTTTGGCCGTGGCGATGCTGCGTTCATCCTCGTTGCCCTCGACGGAGAAGTGCTGACGGAGTACGGCTTCAAACTGGAACGGATGCTGCAACCTGGCACCACTGTCGTCTTGGGATACTCCAACGGGGTCATCGGCTACGTTCCCACCGCCGAGGCGCTCCGCGAAGGCGGGTACGAGACCTGGGCCTACAAGTGGTTCCGACTCCCCGGACCTTACACCACGGAAGTAGAATCGTTGATCCTTTCGGCCGCGGCGCGGCTTGCCGGATTGAAAAACAATGTTCCGCGCTGAAGTATTGCACCAAGACACTTTCCACCAAGAGGAGACCAGAGAATAGCATTTTCAAATAGACTTTCCCGAAGGAATTCCTTGAAGCGGAGCGGTGCGCTGGTGGATGCCGACATGACGCTCCCCTACTTCGTTCCTTCCGGCGCGCTGGCCGCACCGAACCGGCCGGGTGCCAACGACCGGAAGGTCAACTGCTCAAACTGATCACGTACACCCAGCCCGAGTCGCGGGATCGGGGAAACGTCGCCTGTAGCAAGACGGTCTGACGCCGACAAAGGAAAGCGGCCATGTGCAAGACAGGCCGCGTTGGCGTTAGCCTTGTGGCTGTCGTATTGGGATACGGGGTCAGGCTCTTCAACTTTGGCGTCGCCAGGTTTCGGCTTTTCGGATTCTGGCGAGGAGCCGTCGCACAACCGACGCTGCGCCGTACTTCCCCTCGCCGATCTTGCGGCGGATGACGCTTACCGTCGTTGGACCAATAGGGGACGGTTACCCATTTTCGTGCCTTTCGACGCAGAAATGGGTGACTGTCCCCTATTATCCTACCCGCCGCCGATGCCCGGGAAGATGCCAAGCTGCTCGCCGCCCTGGAGCGTGTCGGAGAGCCCGGCGGCGCGGTTGTTGAGGACGATGATCCTGGTCTGATCGATCGGGATTCCCAATTGGTCCAACACCTGCTCGATCGAGCAGCCCGGCTCTACGTCGACACCAATCGACGCGGCGCCGTCGATGTACCGGCGGAGTGTCGCGTACAGGTTGACTTCTACGTGGGGCATGTTCTGTGGGTTTGTTTTGTAGGAGGCGACTCCAGTCACCGTGTGGCTGGCTGATTCCCTGGTCACAGCAACATCAACAGCGGAACCCGGGATCCGTGATCGTGTTCACCTTGGCCTTGCTTCAGTCGGCGACCGGAGTCGCCTCCTACACTCCCACGGCTATCCGATAAAGTCGTAGACCTTGTCAAGTTCTTTGTCCGTCACGTCAAACGTGGCGTCGTGCGGGGCGAGCCTCTCGGTCTTGAAGTAATCAGGCAGACGATCGTCGGCCGCGGTGAAGCCGGCGGCGGCGTTGAACGCGCGTTCCCGGGCAAGCGTTTGCTTGCCGACCGCCAGAAAATCGTCGGTGGTGAACTCGCGGCCGTACAGTCCGCCCAGCATCTCGCAAATCCCTTCCAGCGCGGTCGGGTCGTCGAGCACGGCGAACGCGACGAACAGGCACAGACCCGCCGCGTCGATCGCGCTGGTGGCGATTTGGAGGTTGCGGCTCAGCTCGACCTGGCCGTTTGGCTTCAGCGGATCGACGCTTCCACCAACTCCCAGCACATTTGCAGTCACTGCATAACCAGCGGTATGATCGGCGCCCATGGTCGAGGTGGCGTAGGTGACTCCGATTCCCTTGACGGCGCGGGGATCGTAGGCGGGCATGGCCTGGCCCTTGACCGTAGGGATTCGCGAGACGCCGTAGGTCTTGCCGAGCACCTCGGCCCCTGAGGCGACCAGCCGGCCCAGCGGGGTGCCCTTGCCGATTTCCTCGAGCAGACCGATCGCGCCTTCCGCGTCGCCAAAGGGGATGATGCCGGCCTCCATCGCCACGGCGATGGTCGCGCCCAGTTCGATCGTGTCCAGCCCGAAGTCGTCGTCGAGGCGGTCCATTTTCGCGATGGCGTCGAGATCGTCGATGCCGCAGTCGGCGCCGTGTGCCCAGATGGTTTCGTACTCGGGCCCCTTGGTCACGTACTCGCCGTTCTCATCGACGTAGGTGCGCGAGCACTTGATCGTGCAGCCGCGGTGGCAGGCATGCGCGATCTTGCCGCCGCGTTCGACAATCAGGTCGTGCTGCCGTTCGCCACTGATGGCTTCGGTGCCCTCGAACTGCCCTTGCTGGAAGTTTCGGGTTGGATAGGCTCCGGCGTCGTTGATCACGTTAGCCAGGACGTTGGTTCCGAACTTGGGCAGGCCTTCGCTGGTGATCGGATGTCCCTTAAGCGCCGTGTTAAGCTTCTTAGCGCCCTTTTTGAAGGCGTCGGCGTCGGCCGGCTTGGGTCGCCGGCCGTCGGCCGCCTCGACGACGATCACTTTTACGCCCTTGCTGCCCATCACGGCGCCGAGTCCACCGCGTCCGCAGTGGCGTGTCGGGCGCCCTTCCGGGTCGGTCACGGCGATACTGGCCGCGGAGCTGAGCATTTCGCCCGCCTGGCCGATGCTGATGCAGGAGACTCTGTCGCCGAACTTGTCGAACTGCCTGGCGACGGTGTCGTAATTGCCCAGCCCGGCCAGGTCGTCGGCCGGCTCGATCTTCACGCCGTCGGCATTCACCCTCAGGCGGTAGAGCTTGCCATTGGCGGGTTTTCCTTCCAGGACAATGGCCTTCACGCCGACCGTGGCCAAGGCGATGGCGCCCTGCCCGCCAGCGTTGCTCTCTTTGATGGTGCCGGTCAGAGGGCTTTTCGCCCCGGCCGACAGCCGGCCGCTGCACGGGGCCCCAGTGCCGGTGAGGATACCCGGCGCGAGCACGAGCTTGTTTTCGGCCGAGAGCGGGTGGCAGGTGGGCGGAACTTCGCCGGCCACGATTGCGGACGTCAGTGCCCGGCCCCCGAGTTCAAGGTAATCCTCGCTGGGTTCCTCGACACGAACGGACTTTTCGGACATATTCACGCGGTAGATGACGGCCATGGTCAAGGCACCTCCTGGCGGAGTAGGATTCTGAGTGAAAAACACGTTTCTGGTAGCGTACGGCCCATGAACGGCACTTGTCAAGCATGGTTTCGTGACGCCTCAGCGGCAAATCTCTCTCAAAAGTGTATCGACGTCCGCACCGCCGACCAACCCCGGGCCGCAGTTCGGTGCGAACACCGCCAGCGGTTCGAAGCACGCCCGCCGTAGCGCCATACCGACCAGGTCGATCGCGACGAGCGTCAAACGCCCGGCCCGCGGGGTCAACTCGAACGTCGTGCCGCCGATGTCGTACTACGACGAACTGGCCGAGTTCCTCGATGGGCTGGACCCGTAACCGGGATTGCTCACAAGGATTCGCAGCATCCCGATTCATCGGATCGCGGTGGCCGCGGCGAAGCGAAGCGGCGTCCCAGCAGAACCTGGCCTGGGGCTTCGCCGGCCGGCCAATCGTACTAGGCCCTTTCCGGGCTCGTATGTTTGAGGGGTGTGCGGCAACGTAAGTCGTTGTGGGGAAATAAGTTAAGTGCGATGACGACCGCCTCCGGGAGAATTTTTCGACTAATGCTTCACTCGCTGAAAAATTCCAGAGCCCCGGCCGCCTTGCGGTAACATGCTGTCTGAGAACAACTTGCGTCGCCGATTCCACCCGTGC
>JAUWWA010000357.1 GCA_030617125.1 Pirellulales bacterium
AGTCTCGCGGCGGTCTCTGGCGGTTCGTCGGCCACGGCCCGCGGCGCCCACAAGGCGGCGGTTTTTCCCGGTTGGGGATGGGAAAACACGGCGCCGACCAGCCGCCGGCCACGTTGTGCAATGAGCAATCCCCCCGACGATACCTCGCCCGAGGCAATCGCCGCCAGCGTTTGCTCCACCTGGCTCGCTCGGGCGTCGGCCGGCATACGGCTGAAAACCAACCGCAGCGCTTCGGCGTGTTGGCCGGGCGAGACAGCGTCAATCGAGGGGCCGGCAGCGGAACTCATGACAATAGAATAATCCAGTTTTGTGGAAACCGGTAGGCGGGATTGTTCAGGAACTCCGTTTTTCCCGGCCGCTGCACTCGATATAATACCCGGCAGGACTGTTTGGATACATTTGCGACTTCGCGGGGAGATCGATCATGAGAAACGCCACCTGTGTTGCCGTGTTGTGGCTGGTAGGGCTGCCGTTGTGGCTTTCCGCCGGGGAAGTCGCCACGGGACAGCCGATCCTGGAACGGCTCGAGCAGAAGATCCGCAGAGGCGTCGCGCAGTCGGCCGAGGATGCGGCGAGGTCGCGGCCGCCGCTTGCCCAACAGCCGGCCGAGGTCATCCCGACTCCGCCGGGCAAGGTTCTGGAAGCCCCGGCGAAGGCCCCGGCGTCGATCGAGGAGTTGCTGCGCCGCATCGAGCAGTTGGAGCGTCGCGTGGCGGACCTGGAGCGGGCGCTGTCGCAGTTGCGAGCGAAACCGTAGCGGGATGAGCGAACACGACGATACGATCTTGCGCAGCGTTGGCGGCCGGGCGCGCGGCGTGTGCGATCTGCCCAAGTCGGAATTGGCGAGCCTGCTCGACGACCCGGATGCGCCTCTGTGGCGATATCTCGATCGCCCGGTCAAGATCGGCCATACGAGCCTGATTGTCGAGGCGGAGTTGCCGCTGGGCGGCCGCACCGTTCGAGTGGCCTATAAACAGTACCGCGCGAGGAACTGTTGGAAGTCGCTGCTGGACGGGTTTCGGCGGAGCCGTGCGCGGCGAAGTTGGGACCGTGCACGGTCGCTCATCGCCCGGCATATCCCGATCGCCCGACCTGTGGCCTTGTGCGAGCCTCGGTGCCGGTGGCTCTCGCGGCGAAGCTACCTGGCCACCGAGTGGATCGATGGCGCCGAGAACCTACACCTGTACGGCTGGCGGCTGGCGGATTGCCCCGACCGGCAGCGGCTGCGCCATGCCGCCAGGTGTGCGGAAAGCCTTGGTCGGCTGGTTGGCCGGATGCACGCCGCGAGGATCGCCAATCGGGACCTCAAGGGAGCGAACGTGCTGGTTGTCGAGCGGGGCGATCGGCCGGCAACGTACTTGGTCGACCCGGATGGTGCGAGGGTCTGCCGACGTTTGAGTGCGTCGCGACGCGCGTCGGACATCGCCCGACTCGCGGTCGCCTTGCGCGCGCATCCTTGGGTAACGCGGAGCATCTGCTGCCGATTTGTTCGCGCGTACGCCGGTGCGTTCCCACCTGGGACGGTCGTGCTGAAGTCGCTGTGGCGCGACGTGGCCAGGCGAAGCCGCCGCATCGAATCCCGCATGCATCGACGCGGGGAACCGGTGTTGTGAAGGGGGAAGGCGGAGGACAGAGGGCAGAGGGTGGAGGGCAGTACCAATCCCTAATCCCCAATTCCCTAGCCCCTCACCCAGTCGTGCCGGTCTCCTCCTCGACAACCACTTCGGCATGCTCGTCGTCATCGCGGAAGATGCGGTTGCGGCCGGCAGCTTTGGCGTCGTATAGGGCATTGTCGGCCCGGGCGATCAGCGAATCCTTCGTGTCGCCGTCGAGCGATTCGGCGACGCCGCCGCTGACGGTCAGCGCCATGCGCCGCTCGACCTCCGCTCGCAGCCGTTCAGCGAAAATGCCGGCGCCTTGCAAGTCGGTCTGCGGCATGACGACGACGAATTCCTCACCGCCGTATCGGACGACGACGTCGGTCTCCCGGACACACTCGTCGAAGAGTTTGGCCAGATCCTGCAACATCCGGTCGCCGAATACGTGCCCTTCCTTGTCGTTGATTTTCTTGAAATGATCAATATCGAACATGGCCAGCGAGAAGCGCGTTCCATATCGGGTCGTCAAGGCGAACTGAGCGTCGAGCGTGTCGTTGAGCACCCGGCGGTTGTTCACGCCCGTTAGCGGGTCGGTACGCACCTCAGTGAAAGCCATCAAGTTGGCGCTCTGCCGGCGGATTTCATCATGTGCACCAGCAATCTGGTTGGCTAGTTGCAGCGTCGGCTTCAGAATCACTTCGACCTCTCGCTCAAGATCCTCCCAGGCGGTTTCCTGCCGCTCCGTGCCGAGCTGCTCCACCCGCTCCTTAAACCTGCTTATGCTGGCATGGTGTTTGCCCAGTTTTTTTTGGACGGTGCAAACGATCTTTTCCAATTCGCCGGCCACCAGTTGGGCACGTCGCAGTTCGCGTTGTGAACGGAACAGCAGATTATTGTTCGAGAACCGAGTACGCCGGCCGAACAGATAGCCCAACGCCGCCACCACGGCTAACGCCAGGGGAATGGGAATCTGCAAAGCCCAAATATCCATGGTGTCTACCTAGTCCCAAGGCTCTTTCGAGACAGTCGGCAGCACGCCGATTCATGAAAGTGTAGGTCGCTCCCGGAGAATTGCCTGGAGTAAACACCTAGCGGGGTGATTTCACCGACTGTGCCGGACGTACCGGCCTGCGTGGTGGACTCTCCGGTGAGCAACGCGGACTAATATTTGGACCGCGATCCGAGCCCTCGCATGCAGAAAAGACCCAAAACGATCACGCCGGCCAGCGCCAACATCCACTCGTGGGTGCCCATTGTGTCGACCAGTTGCACGACATGTCGCCAGAAACGGTCCATGGTCGGCTCCTCGCACGAATTGCGGTCACGTTGCGTCAGTACAATTCTAGGTCACAAACCCCTTGCAGGCCGGTTGGCCGGGGGTATAATTATAAACTTTACGCCACGCGACGGGGGCGTAGCTCAATTGGTTAGAGTACCGGACTGTCGATCCGGTGGTTGGGGGTTCGAGTCCCCTCGCCCTCGCTGACGTAAGTTATTGGTATCAAACGACTTGCGTCGATTCTCGTGGGGGGTGAAAAAGAGTCTTGCCTTACTCCCCCTATTGTGCCTAGGAAACCGCTCTTTGTACCCACAAAAACGCCGTTGCGGGTGTCGCGACACCTGGCCAAACCGACCAGGGCGCCTGGGTTTCGGTTACCCGGACCGCCACGCCACGGCCACCAGGACGGCCACTATTGCGTTGTTGCCGAGTAGGTTGCCGGCGGCCAGGAG
>JAUWWA010000126.1 GCA_030617125.1 Pirellulales bacterium
CAAGATGTAACGGTGAACCCGCTGCCGCATTTGCAGCGACCCACTTGGGGGGTTGTACTGGGTAGGTAATGGATCCATGTCGCCATGGGCGGAACTCGCTCGATACGTGGTCCCAAAACGGTACGGGCTGACGTTCCGGCAATCTACTGTCTGGGCGGATCGGCTGAGAAGTCATAGCCAAGGGGTGGGCCAGGTCCAAGGTACTTCCCAAGACGAGTACGTTTGGCCAGACCTTCACGGACATTCTCGCCGATGATCTCTCGAGTCAGTTGCGAAAAAACAGCAGCCATGCCCAGCATCGCCCTGCCCCTGTTGGCCCGGCTACTTGACGCCGCGAAAGAACCCCGGTAACGTTGTGGCCAGCGTTGGAACAGACCAACGTTGGCAGGTAAGGCCCGACAAGCAGGGGGCGGACGGGACGATCCTCCTTCTTATTTCCGCAAATCGGCATTTCTGACGCAAGGAGCACGCAATGGCATCCGACCACCCGCTGATCCGCACACGGTTGTCCGTGATGATGTTCTTGGAGTTCTTTCTGTGGAGTGCCTGGTACGTGCCGGTCGGCGCGTACATGAACGACAAGTTGGGATTCACCGGGTCGCAGATGGGTTGGATTTACGCGACTATGGCGTTGGGGGCCATGATTTCGCCGCTGTTAGTCGGCTACGTCGCCGACCGCTTTTTCTCGACGCAACGGGTGTTGGGCGTGCTGCACCTGATCGGCGCCGTCTGCTTGTTCTACTCGGCCAGGCAGACGACGTTCGCGCCGCTGATGGCGCTGCTGATGGTCAACGCGTTGTGTTTCATGCCCACGTTGGCGTTGGTCAACTCGGTGGCGTTTCGCAACATCGACGATCCGGACAAGTTCTCGCGGATCGCGGTTTGGGGCACCATCGGCTGGATCGTGGCCGGGTTGTCGGTCGGATTCCTGTTGGGCGAGGGCACGGAATCGTTCTTTTACCTGGCCGGCGGCGGCGCCGTGGCCATGGGATTGTACAGCTTCTCGCTGCCGCACACGCCGCCCAAAGGCGCCGAGGAGTCCGGCGGCGACGTGCTGGGCCTGGGCGCGTTGAAATTGCTGAGAGAACCCTCGTTCCTGGTGTTTGCCGTGTCGGTGCTGCTGATCAGCATCCCGCTGACGTTCTACTTCGTCTGGGGCAATGCGTTCCTGGCCGAGACCGATTCGCCCCGGCCGACCGCGCTGATGACGCTAGCGCAATGCTCCGAGATCGTGGTGATGCTCGTCATGCCCTGGTTCATCGTCCGGATCGGCCTGAAGAACGTCCTGGTGATCGGGATGGGGGCGTGGGTGATCCGCTACCTGCTGTTCGGGAGCCTGAGTTTCCCGTTGATTATCCTGGGTCTTCTGCTGCACGGTTTCTGCTACTGTTTCGTGTTCGTGGCGGCGTTTATTTACGCCGACAAGAAGGCCCCGCCGGGCATGAGCGCCAGCGCGCAGAGCTTCATCGCGTTTCTGATGTGGGGCGTGGGCATGTTCCTCGGCACGATGCTGGCCGGCTTTACCGGTGAGCAGTACCCGCCGCAGCGAATCGCCGCGCTCAAGTCGACCGAGAAGGGCGAAGCGCTGCTGTCCGGCTTGGCCTTGCCCGAATGGTCCGGCGAAGAACCGGCAGTGAGCCTGCCCGAAGCACTTGGCTCCGACGACGAGAACCGGTTGTCGCTGGCGGTGGTCCGGGAGCTGCCCGAGGCGACCGTTACGCTTGGCGAGTTCGAATATATCAAGGGCGATCTTCTCAACGCCCTGCACCAGGCGGACGCCGATGGAGACGGCGTGGTAACGCGGCCGGAGTGGCGCATTGCGCAGGCGCACCGGTGGCCGCCGATCTGGTACTGGCCCGGCGGCCTGGCCGCGGTGATCTGCCTGCTGTTCTGGATCGGCGGCCGCGACGTCAAGCCGGCCTCGCAACAATCCGCCGCTCATGCCCCCTCACGCTGAGCTACACTTCTTTGTGGCTTGCTGCAACCCGATTCCGGAAGAACGACCATGGCTCGCACGTCCCGTCCGACCGACTACGCCCGGCTGACGGCGTGGCAGGCCCGGGCGGTCTTGGCGCTGCTGGTGATCGCGAGCGGGTTTTTCGTCGGCGTGACGCTTTCGCCGCTGCGCCGCGGCAACGTCGGCAAGCAGCGCTCCGGCGAGAGCGACGTGGCGTTGTACCGGGCGGAAGTCGATCGCATTCACGCCGGTGAAGGCTACTACCAGGCCGCGTTGGCCGAACTGACCCGGCGCGGATATCCCACCCGAAGTGTGTTCAACTGGCGAACCCCCTTGCCGATGTGGCTGATCGGCCGGTTGCCCTCTCCGGTGCTGGGCAAGGCCCTGCTGGGCGTGGCGGCCCTGGGCTTGATGCTTGCGGCCTTCGAGGTGATTGCTCGTGAAGAGAACAACCGGCTGCGGCGCGGCGTGGCGTGCGCGCTGCTGCTGAGCGGACCGCTGATGCCGTGTGTGCTCGGCGATTTGTTTGTCATGCCGGTGCTTTGGGCCGGCGTGTTCATCGCGCTTTCCGTCTGTTTCCTTGGGCTCGGGCGGACGCGGCTCGGTGTGGGGTTCGGTCTGGCTGCGGTATTTTTCCGCGAACTGGCGTTGCCCTATTGCCTGCTGGCGGCGGCGCTGGCCGCGTGGCGGAAGCGACGCGGCGAACTGCTCGGCTGGATCGCCGGCCTGGCCGTTTGGCTCGCTTTCTTCGGATGGCACGCGATCCGGGTCGCTGCGTTGATTACGCCCGAGGCCCACTCGCACGCCAAAAACTGGGTGCAGTTCGCCGGCGCGGGCTTCGTCATTTCGACCGTCCAGATGAACGCCTACTTGCTGCTTCTGCCGCAATGGATCACGGCGTTGTACCTGGCCGTTGCGCTGTTCGGCCTGACCGGCTGGAGCACGCCGCCGGGCACGCGCGTCGGACTGACCGTGTGCCTGTTCGTGGTTGCGTTCGCCGTGGTCGGCCAGGAGTTCAACCAGTACTGGGGCTGCCTGATTGGGCCGCTATTGTGCTTCGGCGTCGTGCGGTTTCCGGCCTCGCTGCGTGATGCGTTCGCGGTAGCCGCGGCGACGGGCCGATGCGCCGGCGTGCCGTCGGCCGCAAAACAAATCCGGCTTACCGGCCCGACTCGGTGAGTAAGACGTCGAGGCGCCCGGCCAACTCCGCCGGGAGGTCATCGATCACTTCTCGGCCGAGCAGGCCCACGTCGATCATGTCGCGCAGGTGAACCCGGTCCTGGTCGCGGTTCGCCATCAGTTTCATCCGCACAAGGCCGTCCAGCGAGACCACGTGAAGATCGCCGAGTACGTGCCGCCCCTCAACGGTCGGCGCGGGCAGTTCGTGCTCCGGGCGGACCTTCTCGCCCGCCCAAACCAGGTGAACGGCGTGGCGCGGGTTGGGGTCGCTGCGGTCGAGAAACATGCCGACGCCCATCACCTCGAAGTAATCCATGTCGGCGTTCAAGGCCGCTGCCCGCGCCCGGGGAAGGTCAACTCGGCGGATGAGGATGTCGACGTCCTTGGTGGTGCGAACGGCGGCCGGATCCTTCGTGGCGACCCACAATGCCACGGCTTGCCCGCCCACCAACGCATAAGGAACCGACGCTTCCCGCAGCGCCGTGCAGATGCGATCCAGTCGCACAGTCACGTCGTCAAGAGCCATAACGTGCCGCCTCCAGAGGTCTTCAGAATGGTCGAGCGATTTCGTCGGCATGGTCCATCTCAACTGTCATGTTTAGCGGGACCGCAACGTGGGAGCGTGATAGTCGGATTTGAGCGGGCCGCGTTGCGGCCCCGCTAAACTCCACGTTTGCAGTGATACAGACCACCAGAATACACCGGCAGGCGGCTTGCTTCAATCCCCGCCGTGCCTCTACGGGCGGCATTTCTCGCACAGCAGTTGGACGTTTTGGGGCGTTTCGCTCCCGCCCTTACTCAGGGGGACGATATACTCGAAGTCGATCTGCTCATAGCTGCCGCACTTGGCGCATTTGCCGTGATCCCGGCGAAAGACGGCGATCCGCGTGTTCTTCGACACGGCCTCGACCGTTGCGACCGCGGCGTTCGGCGAAGCGTCGTGCGTGAGGCGGTCGTGTTTGTGTCGTGCCTTCTCGGCCACTTCGGCGAACATCAGCGCCAGTCCGTCCTCGCTTGCCGCAACTTCCGACGGCTTGAGTTCCCAGACCCACCGGCCGAACAGGTAGCACGGCCGATCCATGGGCCCGTTGCGCCACCATCGCAAGGGCGTGTCCTCGGCGAGCGCGGCGTTCATGCAATCGAGGTCCTCGAACGTCTGGAACTCCCGGACCGTGTGCAGCGGCAGATCGAGGTTGCAGTGGAGGACCGAGAACATGTCCCGGACGGGGTTATGCTCGGCCAAGAACCGGGAAATGTGCAGGAACCGTGGGTCGTGCTCGACCGGGCTGATGGTGTACTGGTCCTTAAACAACGCCGCATAGTCGCTCAGGTAGGCGTCGAGTTGCCGCTTGCGGTCGGCCAGCTCGGCCGAGAACGGCGACTCCCGGCACGCCTGTTGCGCCTGGCCGTGTTCCTTGAGCAAGCGGTCGGCCATCTTGATGTAATCGAGCCACTCCGCGGTGACCGGCGCTTCGGGGGCATAGACGAAGTCGCCATAGTCGTCCATTCTGATTTTTGTCGGCATGGCGATGGTGTTCTCATTCCAAGGATGTATCGGCGAAACGGTGATCCACGTCTTCCCACGGCATGGGGTGTTCCCGGATGGTGCCGGCATCGAGCAGGCGCACGGCTTGCTCCAGCAACACCACGGAGGGGTCGTCGCCAGGTTCGTCGTGGTCGGTCGCCCTGGCGCCGGTTTCCAGGTTGACGGTCCGGTCGATCAGGTACATCGGCCTGGCGCGGACCTGATCGTAGATGCGGATGACGTATTCGCCGAGTACGCAGATTCCCAAGGCGTTCAGCGCCCCGAAGAAGCTGCCCACCAGCACGAACGACGCCCAGCCGGGAACGGCCAGGGCGGTGAACAGCTTGCAGTAAAGGGCGAAACCGCTTAAGCCCACGAAAATCGTCGCCGCAGCCGCGCCGATGACGTGGAAAAGCGTGAGCGGGCAATCCGAGAACGAGAAGATCGCCGTCTTGGCCAGCCGGAACAGCCCGCGCAACGATACCCGCGGCTTGTCGTCGTACCGGGCGTTGCGTTCGACCTCGATCCCCTTCTGCCGGAAACCAACCCAGGACCGCAGGCCCGGGAAGTACCGGTCCCGTTCGCACAGTGCGACGATCTGCGCGGCCACCCGACGGTCGATCAGGCTGAAATTTCCCGCGTCGACCGGAAGGCGCACCGTCGCCACGCCGGACATCAGCCGGTGAAACGTCGCAAACAGAAGCCTCTTCAGGGGCTTCTCCTTGCGCCGCGTGCGCAGCGCGTAGACCACGTCGAAACCGAGCCGCCACTGGCGGATGAACTCGGGGATCGCCTCGGGCGCGTCTTGCATGTCGCTGTCCATCAGCACGACGGCGTCACCGCGGCAGTGGGCCAACCCAGCCTGCACCGCCGCCTGGTGGCCGAAATTCCGGGAAAGGTGAATCACCCGGACCCGGCCGTTTTCCGCCGCCAAGTCGTCGAGCGCCCGCGGGCTGTCGTCGGATGAGCCGTCGTCGACGAAGAGGATCTCGTACTGCCGGCCGCACGCGGCCATGACCCTTTCTAGGCTATCGACCAACTCCGGCAACACCCGGGCCTCGTTATAGACCGGCAGCACCACGCTGATGAGCGTGTCGCTCGGGGCGGGGCGTTCCGGGGTCGCCGCGTCGGTCATGATGGCTCTCCACTGAAGTGTAGCTTGCTCAGCGGGCAGGGTTCAGGGGGCAGGGTTTAGGGGGCAGGATTTGGCTTGGGAGCCTTACCCCGGAGTTCTGAACCCTGAACCCTGAATCCTTCCTCCGCCACAAGGAATACGCGTACGTTCGATAGCGGTGGGCGTTGCTGGGCACTGCTTCGACGAGTTGGAAGGCGTCGAGGTACTTAGGATGGGCCTTCGGGGGCAGCACCAGCCAGCGGCAGCGGCGCACCTCCCGGCAGTCC
>JAUWWA010000459.1 GCA_030617125.1 Pirellulales bacterium
GCGCCGTCTCGATTATACTTGGCGTTGTGGTGAGATCAAGGCAATGGGCCCCGCAAGAAATCCGAGGTTCACGTCAGAATCCGCACAGAGATGGGTGTTTTGCGCCGACTTGGCCATTACTTCTTGAACTTCAGCACCGGTTCATCTTCATCGTGGGCCGGCTCGGTGTCGGGCTTCTGTGGCGGTGTGCCCGGGTCGATCAACAAGTAGCCCGACCAGAAGAACGGATGGTTCGCCTTGGGCGGCTGCTCGTCGCCGGTGCGCTTGATCCGCGGTTCCGCGTCCGGGTCGAGCCGCGAGCCGGCCGTCAGGAAAACGGCGCGCCTCCACGCTTCGGCCGGCGGGGTGTGCGGCAGCTCCTGGGCGAACTCGCCGACCAACTCGAAGCTCGTCTGCCCGCCGGTCCGCCAACGGCTCAAGAGCAGCGTTCGCGCGCCGTTAGAGAGTAACCCGCACACCGAAAGGAAAACTTCGTTACCCGGCGCGGGGTTGCGGCTCTTGAGCGAGTCTTCGGCGGCGGTATGGTAGCCGGGCAGAATGATATCCTCGGGCCCGCCCCACGGCAGCGCGAGCCAATCGCTCAGCGTGTTGCCCGGCTTGCCCGCGCCGATCGGCACCGGCGCCCAGGCGTAAGGTCCGCGGTCGGCGAGGTTGAGGTCGTCGAGCACGACGAGCCGGTTGAACATCGCGCCGTAGACGGCCGAGGACCCCGGCAATGGGTCTTGCAGGGCGACGCTGCCGGGCAACGCGGCGGCAAGCCGCTCGAACGCCGCCCGGGCGACCGCCTCGTCGTCGCGCGGATAGAGCCGCCCGACGACCACGGCCGTATTGCCATCGGGTTTGTGACGCCGCTGGATCGCTACAGCCAGCGATGCAGTCGGCGCGTATCGGATACGGAACCGGGCGATCAGCGGACGCGACCGGCCCTCGACGTTCACCTGCAACGCCTCGAACGGCAGGTACCACAGCATGCCGTCGGGGACGATCACCAACTCGTCGAGCGGCTGCGAGAAATCAGCCCGAGAACCCTTCAACAATTGGTCCAACACCTCCTTGGCCGGCTGTTTCCATTTCTTCTCGGAAAGTTCCTTCAGCGATAGTTCATGGTTCTGTTGGAAATGGCCCATCTCGCGGAGCAACTGGATTATGCGTCGCTTCAAGGCGGCCGGTGAGGCGACGGGCCAGTAGTGATACTGCTGGTTGTTCAACAAGAAGCCGTACAGCCGTTGCCGCGTGGCGAAGAACACAAGCAAAGCGTGGCCGTCCGGCAGCGATTCTTGGATCTCCTTGGTCGAGCGCAGCGGCGGAAAGACGAGCAAGGCCGGCTCGCGCCGCAAGGCCATCTCGCGCAAAATCGCCTCCTGCTGCACGCTAATCGCTCCCAACGCGGCAAGCTCCTTGCTTTGCGAGCGACGCGACTGGTCGTCCGGCGCTACCAGCGGCATCGCCTCCAGCCGGGTACGCGACGCCCGGGCCTGCTGCGCCAACTGGGCATAGGCTGGGTATCGGGCCAACAGGTCCTGCCGAAGAAGCTGGGCCTGTTGCGGCAGTTGCTCGGCCGGGCCTTCCAAGATCCAACGCAACGATTGCAGCCGGCCGCCGAACGCCAGGGAATTGAAAAACCGATGCCGGCGCGCCCGATCGGCGATCTCCAACGCCTTCTCGTGTGCCTTGCGTTGCAAGGCCACCTCGAACCAGTGTTCAAGCGGCCCTTCCTTCGGCGCAAGCAGCATGCTGAGCGATTCCATCGGGTCGGAGGCCCAGTCGGCCGCTTGCGGATCGCGAAGCACGTTCGTGTACAGGTCCATCGCCGTGCGCGAACGGCCGCGCAGTGCGCCGCTTGTGTAAAGCCCGTCGGCCATCGCGATGTGGAACAGCCAAAGCGAACCGTGCCGCATGTAGTTCATCGCGGTGGCCAGCGCGGCGTCGCCATCGGCGATCCGCTTCTGCTGGAAGGCGACCAACGCGCTGAGGAAACTCAACCGGGCGCCGATCCGACCAGCGCCCATCTCGCGGCGCCCGATGGTAGCCTGGGCCTGCTCGATCAGCGTGGCGGCTTGGCCCGTTTGGTCAAGCACCGCGTAGTTCTCCGCCGCCACAATCAGTAGCGACGCGTGCAACTGCCGCAGCCTCTTCACTTTGGCCCACTGCGTCGCGGGCGCAAGCAAGGGATAAACCCCTTTGCGATTGGCCAACAAATGCGCGAGCGCCCCGTAGCGGAATGCCTCTTCCAGGACGCCGAGGTCGGGATAGGCGACGGCCGCGTAGGTGGCTTCCTCGAAGAACTTTCCTGCGGTCGGCCAATCGCCCCGACGCAACGCCAGCCGACCCAACTCCAACAGCGCCGTGCTGCTGAGCGGATGGTCGAATTCGCCGGCCGCCAGCACTGAACGCGTCAGGTACGGCAGCGCTTGGGTGTCTTTTCCGCCGGCCAAAAGCGCCAGGGCAAGTTGGTTGTCGATCCATGCACCGGACCTTTGGTTCGGCGGCCCGGGTCGCCGCGACAACGCCGCGACCA
>JAUWWA010000080.1 GCA_030617125.1 Pirellulales bacterium
ACCGGCTCGTCGGGAGAGAGCGCCCTTCCACCCCGGCCAGGTCCTTGACGGCGAGCCGTTCCAGTGGCACCATATCTGGCGGGGGCGTGGTATTCTTTCCAACTCGACACGAATATCATCGGGAAGGTGGTTACACATCATGGCTGAAAAGGTGTATCTGGCGATCGACATGGGGGCCTCCAGCGGGCGGCACCTCGCGGGACTCTTCAATGGGAAAAAACTTGTCCTGGAAGAGGTCTACCGCTTCGAAAACGGGCCCGTCGAGGTCGGCGGCAACCTCTACTGGGACCTGCTGCTGCAATGGTCCCATGTCCGCCAGGGGCTCCGCGCCGCCGGCGCCAAGTGGGGCGGCGAAATCGCCAGCGTCGGCGTGGATACCTGGGGCGTCGATTTCGGCCTGCTCGGCCCCGGCGACGAATTGCTCGCAAACCCCTACCACTATCGCGACGCCCGCACCAACGGCATCTTGGAGCGGGCTTTTGCGATCGTTCCGCGCGAAGAGATCTTCCGCCACACCGGGCTGCAATTCATGCAACTGAACACGCTCTATCAACTCCTGGTGATGAAGCTCGCCGGCTCGCGGCTATTGGATATCGCCGAGACGTTGCTGATGATGCCCGA
This sequence comes from Pirellulales bacterium, assembly GCA_030617125.1. Lineage (GTDB taxonomy): Bacteria > Planctomycetota > Planctomycetia > Pirellulales > Thermoguttaceae > JAUWWA01. The sequence continues at coordinate 622 of JAUWWA010000080.1, forward strand.
CCTGTTCCACTGGATGCTCACCGGCGTGAAGTGCAACGAGATGACCGAGGCCAGCACCAGCCAGTGCTACAACCCGGCCACGGGCGGCTGGGCTACCGAACTGCTCGAGAAGTTCGATCTGCCCTGCGGCATGTTGGGGCGGATCGAACAGCCGGGCGCCGCGTTGGGACCGCTGCGCGAGAACATCGTCGGCGAAACCGGCCTGACGGCGGCCAACGTCGTCTTGCCCGCCTCGCACGACACCGGCAGCGCCGTGGCGGCCGTACCCGCCCGGAGTGTTGCCGGAGAAACGCCCGACTGGTGCTACATCAGCCTGGGCACCTGGGCGCTGATGGGAATCGAATCGCCCGAGCCGCTCATCAACGACACCGTGCTGAAGCTCAACTTCACCAACGAGGGCGGGGTGGCCCAGACCAGCCGTGTGCTGAAGAACATCACCGGATTGTGGCTGTTGCAGGAATGCCGGCGACTCTGGAACCTCGCCGGGCGCAACTGGGACTGGGAAGACCTCAACCAGCTTGCGGCCGACGCCACGCCGCTCGTCTCGTTCATCAATCCCGACGCGCCCGACTTCCTCGCCCCGGCCGACATGCCCAAAGCGATCCACAAGGCGTGCAAGAAGACCGGCCAGACGGCGCCCGCCGATGAAGGCGCCGTGCTGCGCTGCGCACTCGAGAGCCTGGCGCTGGCATTCCGGCACGTGTTGAGCATGTGCGAGGAACTGGCCGGCCGGCGCATGGAGACCATCCACATTGTCGGCGGCGGCACGCAAAACCGCCAGCTCTGCCAATTGACCGCCAACGCCTGCGGGCGTCGCGTCGTGGCCGGGCCGGTCGAGGCCACCGCCATCGGAAACGTCATGGTGCAGGCGGTCGCCGCCGGCGACGTCGCCGACATCGCCCAAGCCCGTGAGGTCGTACGACGAAGCTTCGACGTCGAAGAGTACGAACCCCGCAACACCGATCGGTGGGACGATGCGTACGAAAAGTTCTTAACAATCTTATGATCACCAACCATTTCTGCAAAGGAGCAGGAGCATGATCAACGTCGGTATCGCCGGCATCGGCTTTATGGGCATGATTCACTACCTGGCGTATCAAAAGATTCGCGGCGCGAAGGTCCGTGCAATCTGCGAGCAGGACACGAAGCGGCTGGCCGGCGATTGGCGGTCGATCCAGGGCAACTTCGGACCGCGAGGCCGGAAGATGAACCTCAAGGGGATCGCCCGACATGCCGAACTCGACGACCTGTTGGCCGATCCGAACGTGGAGATGATCGACATCTGTCTTCCGCCGTCGTGGCACGCGGACATCGCGATTGCGGCCTTGAAGGCCGGCAAGCACGTCTTCTGCGAAAAGCCGATCGCACTGAGCGTGGCCGACGCTAAGCGGATGGTGGCCGCTGCCCGGCGCGCCGGCAAGCAACTGCTGATCGGCCACGTTCTGCCCTTCTTCCCCGAGTACCACTTTGCGTACAAGGCGATCGCCACCGGCAAGTACGGCAAATTCCTGGGCGGGTACTTCAAGCGGATCATCTCCGACCCCACCTGGCTGTCGGACTACTACAATCCGGCGATTACCGGCGGCCCGATGCTCGACCTGCACATCCACGACGCCCATTTCATCCGCTTGGTTTGCGGCATGCCCACCGCGGTGCAGACCGTCGGATCGATGCGCGGCGAGGTGGTCGAGCGGTTCAGCACGCAGTTTCGATTCGACGATCCCGGCTTGGTCGTCACTGCCGCTTGCGGCGTGATCGACCAGCAAGGCCGGCCGTTCACCCATGCCTACGAAATCTATCTGGAGCGCGCCACGTTGCTGTTCGACTACGCGGCCATCGGCAAGGGACTCGACGCGCACACGCCGCTTACCGTGTTGACCAACGGGGGGCGCGTGCTGCGGCCGAAACTCGGCTCCGGCGACCCCATCGACGGCTTCGTGGCCGAACTGACCGAGGTGGTCCGCGCGGTTCGCACGAATACGCCCTCGCCGCTGTTGCACGGTGAGTTGGCCCGCGACGCCGTCGTGCTTTGCCAGAAGCAAACGCAATCGGTGCGGACGGGCCGCGCGGTGAGAGTCGTTTAGCGGGGCAGCAACGCTGCCCGCTATGCCCGGGTATTCACGGGCCGCGATGCGGCCCCGCTAAACGGCGACACGGGCCGCGATGCGGCCCCGCTAAACGGCGACATCCTGCAACGTGGTGCTGTAGCACCGCATGGTTATCCGGATTCTTCCGTCCGCACGGTTGCTGACCTCTCCCCCCGCATCTCCCGCCCATGCCACACCTGCGCACGCATACGGCGCATTCGGCGCAAAACTTTTTCGCGCCAGCGCTGGTCGCAGCCGTTGCGATGCGAGTACCGGTAGTGGGGATGTGCCGGCTGGGTAAAGCCGCGGTCAAGAAATCCTCGCGCATTTTTTGACCGACCGCAAAACGTGACCTATGCTTGCTGGAGGCCGGAATGTTCAGACCCGACGTCCGGTTTACCACCAGGATAAACTTGCCCGCAGGCGTTGCCGCCAACGCCCCCACCCATCACGGACGACACCATGCGACGAAGGGTCTTCTCTGTTTTCGGCGCGTTGCGTCTTGCGGCGCTCGTGCTGTTTTTTGTTTCCACCGCGGTTGCCCAGCAAACAACCACGATCTCGATCAACACGCATTCGGCCGAGGTCGGCAAGGCGCTGCAAGACGGCCGGCGACTGGAACGCGAACGGCGATGGGGCGAGGCGCTTACGCACTACGAAGACGCGATCAGGGAGTTCCCGTACGACGCCAGTCTGCAGCGGCGTTTCGACTACACGCGGCTGCACTACGACCTGGGCCGCCGGTACGCCGATCGCAGCTTCCGCCAGGCCGTGGCGCACTTGCCGCTGGAGAAGGCGTTGGAACTCTACGCCCAGGTGCTGTTGAAAATCGAGTCGCACTATGTCGAGGCGCCCAACTGGAAACGGCTGGTCGAGCACGGCACGAACAACCTGGAAGTGGCGCTGGGCGAGCCGGCGTTCGTCGATCGCAATGTGCCGGAGCACAACCGCGCAGCCGTGACCGCCTTCTGCCACGAGTTGCGCCGCACGTTGGGACCGCGCGTGATTACCACTCGCACCGCCGCCCGCGACGCGGTGGCAAGTGCAGCGGCCTTGGCCCGGCAGCGGCTCGCCGCGGAGCCCACCGCCGTCGTGCTGGAGTACCTGTGCGGGGCAACCAACTCGCTGGACCACTACTCCGCCTACCTCACCCCCGGTCAGCTCAACGACGTCTACTCGCAAATCGAGGGCAACTTCGTCGGCTTGGGGATCGAGCTAAAGGCCGTCGCCGGCGAGTTGCTCGTTATTCGGGTAATCCCCGGCAGCCCGGCCCAGCAAGCGGGCATGCTCGACGGCGATCGAATCCGCTCGGTCGACGGCCAATCGACCCGCGATCTGTCGACCGACGAGGCGGCCAGCCTATTGCAGGGCGACGCGGGCAGCGTGGTTAGCCTGGTCGTGGTCACGCCTACGCGGCAGCCGCGGCAATTGAGCATCCGGCGCCGCCGCGTCGAGGTGCCCAGCATCGGCGAGGCGAAAATCCTCGACCCCCAGCACGGCATCGCCTACTTTCAACTCCGCTGCTTCCAGAAAACCACCTGCCGCGATCTCGATAAGACACTGTGGAAGCTGCACCGCGACGGCATGAAGAGCCTGATCATGGACCTTCGGGGCAATCCCGGCGGGCTGCTGACCACCGCGGTCGATGTCGTCGACAAGTTCGTCCCGCGCGGCGTGATCGTCTCTACCCGCGGACGAAACACCCAGGAGGATTTCACCTACCAGGCCCGCACACCCGGTACGTGGCGCGTGCCGCTGGTGGTGATGATCGACCGCGACAGCGCCAGCGCGGCGGAGATCTTCGCCGGGGCAATCCGCGACCATCGCCGCGGCACGATCGTCGGCGTACGCAGCTACGGCAAGGGATCGGTGCAGGGCATCTTCCCGCTGGACCTAAGCACCGCCGGCGTGCGGCTGACCACGGCGCGGTTCTACTCGCCGACCGGGCGACCGTACGGCCGCATCGGCGTGGAGCCCGACGTGCTGGTCCGCACCACCGCCCGCCCGGTCGACGGCAGCCTCGCGTTTCCCGCCGCCGCCGAAGACGCCATGCTCGCCGCCGCCCTGGAAGCCGCCCGCAGATTGGCCGGGCGCCAGCAGGCGCTCAACATGAAGTAGAAGGCGCCTGCAAAACGCGGCCCGAAATACAAACGCCGGAAGAACTAAGTATCGTGCCCCCGGAATTCTCCCACTATATCGGCCTTCGGAGAATGTCAACCTCCACGGATCGAATCTCCTTGCCCTCTGCGTCAACACCGACCGGAGCGTTGAAGAACTTCGTCTTCGTGCAGATGTCCGAGACGGCAAGCATTTCGTCAAGAGAGACGCCCCACGCCGTGGCGACTGCTTCCATTGTCGCGCCCCAAAGGCTCATCCAGAAGCGTTTCCATGCCGCATGAGACGCACGTTGCTTCGGGTCTTCGTTCCTCCTATACCCGCGCAGCAAACCACCTCTCATTCGCGGGCTCAGAACGCCGAGCGAGTTTGGGAGCACATGCCTATCTGGGTTGGCTTTCTGCTGACGGTCCGGTTCGACAAACCACATACGATCCGACCAGTCTGTTGGGAAAATGACAACCTCCGGGCCGAGGTCGTCCATGGCGCAGAGGGTGGGAAAATCTAAGAAGCCGGTCTCATTAAAGGCAATGGGAAGTCTTCCGGTGTCCGCACCGATCGATCGGATCATCGTCGCGGCTTGCTCCGCTTGAATCAAGTCGAGGTCACGCTCCGCCAGCAGATCCGCTTGCTCGGTAGCCCATTCCATCAATTGAAGTGGGTAATCGATGGCCACGGCGCATGCGTCATTTCGTGCCGCCAGTGTGGGTCTTCCGATCCAAAGGCCTATCGCTTTTTGAGCACGGCTGGAACGGAATGGGCCGCATGTGACCATGCCCTCAGTACCCCACACAACGCGCCGGCTCTGAAAATCAGCGGTGGTGGTATACTCTTCCTGGAAGTTGATCTCTGGCCACAGGCAGGCGCGGCCGATCATCTGGTTTTCCGAATCGCGGACCGGCCTAATGCTCGCAAGAAGCGACGTCATCAGGGGGGAGTTCAGAATTCGGTCCTTCTCGTCGCGGTCGAGGATGGTTCTCTCAACCAGCTTTCGTGGTTCAATCGTACGCCAATCGTCAGCCTTGATTGCGAGTTGCTCAACCTGGTCGTGTGCCACGAACAAATCAACGTCGAGCGCGGGACACAACCATTCGCAAAGCTCCTTGATTTCCCACGGCTTGTCCCTTCGAACCCGGTCGAAAGGACCTTCGTCGAAGTTCATGGGACCAAGAATCCCGTCCCGGTCTGTTGGCTTCGCTGTCAGGAGAACGCGGACCAACGAGCCAGGCTCGTTGCGCTGCTCCGCGGCAGTGGCCGGGCGGAGAATCGGACGCGCTTCAAGGCCCTGCTCAAACTCAAGCACTCTGGTGTCCGGTTTGCCATCTTTTGGCCGACGAGTCGCGATGGTGACATGCTCTCCGATCATGAACACGGAGAAAAATCCGATTCCATACTTGCCCACCGGCTGGAAGCCGGCGGCGAGCAGGCCGGGCCATTCCTGGGCCACCCTATCCGAGTCCCAGTAGGACTCCCCAAAGTCGATGAGGGGTCCACACAGTACGCCCTCGGACATGCCCAAACCGTTGTCTTCGACTTCGAGCCAATACTCTTCTCCTTGGTGGAGCAAACGTGCCCGGATACTCCCCCAGTCGGCCTCGCGTCGTTCCTGGATTCTTCGGGCGACGACCGCATCGCGGGCATTCTGGATGAGTTCTCGTAGCGGCACGGTTGAGTTGCGGCCGTACAGGTGTCCGCCTCCCAGCGTTTGGACGATCTTTGCCACGTCGGTGATTCGTACAGCAGTGTCCACCGGTGTCCAGCCCTCAGTTTTTAGGTCCCTTGCTAGTCTCTGCGGGCTCTGCACGTTCGCCACGCCGTGCGCCTTGAGCACGGGACGGCCCGTTTCGCCGAGCAACGAGTCAACTTCGCTGAGTTCTCGGTCAGCTTCACGCAACAAGTCATATCCCAGCCACCACGCCTCGCGATCCTCCACGGGAAAGGGTTTCGTGGAGGTGAAGTGCATCCGGCCGTGCTTAACGAATGGCGTTTGAATGAACGCCTGAAAACGCCCATGGAGTTCGGCCGAACCGTGCGGCTTCTTCAGGGCAGCGAGAAACGCGGGAGCCCTCCGGGCATCAACGTGGCAAGCATCACAAACGCGTCGGAGGCACGCGATCTTGAGTGGATCGATCGTCCAATCGTTAGGAAATCCCGGGTAGGAACCCAGCGTCCCATCGAAGTCTTTGGCAACTTCTTCGAGGTTCTGCCAGTGGCTCCACGCTATCTGGCCAATGAGATGGCCGTACGTGTCTCGGAGCTCCGGCTTGTCGATGAGAAAATACTGAGAGTCACGTGACGTGTGCTGGAACGCCATGGTGCCAAGGTTCATGGCCTTGTCGGCGTGTAAGTGCCGGAGGGTATTCATCGTTGCTTGATCAGCCACATCCTCCGGTGGCTCGTCGATCTCCTTGCGACTCGGCGGACTGATGACTGATAGGCATTTTAATCAGCCCTGAGTCTGGCCTAATGGGCAAGGGTTTTCAATCATCTGTCGCAAACGCGGGAGATTCCGGGGACACCATACTAAACTCTTG
>JAUWWA010000451.1 GCA_030617125.1 Pirellulales bacterium
ACTACCAGCAGTTTTTCTCGCAGTGCCGCGAGCTGCTTCACCAAAGATTGCGGAAGAAGGAGACAACGTGATCTGGCTGATTCTCGGCTCCGTGCTGCCAAGCATGTTTGTCTGTTGGGCAGCCGCATGGTGGCTTCGGCACAACGGGCCACGTCTCGGGCTGGTCGATCGGCCCGGTCCGCGCAAGGTCCATGCCGAGCCCATGCCCACCGCTGGCGGATTGGCTATTTGGCTGGGCATTGTGCTGCCATTTGCCGTGGGCGAAGTCCTTTTGTGCGCGGCGGCCGCCACCGGCGGCGCGTGGCTACCCGATTTCGTCGTGCCGCACGTCTCCGGGCTTTTGCAACAGTCGCCGCGGCTGTGGGTCTTACTGGCCGGCGGAACCGTGCTTTTGCTATTGGGGCTGACCGACGACCGCTATGGCCTCGATTGGAAAATCCGGCTGGCCGTGCAAACGTTCGTTGCCGTCGTCATGGTGCTTCTCGGCTGGCGGCTGAGTCTGTTTCTCGACATGCCGCTCCTGACCGGCGCGCTCAGCGTAATCTGGATTGTCACGCTGATCAACTCGTTCAACATGCTCGACAACATGGACGGGCTATCGGCCGGCGTGGCGGCAATCGCCGCCGCCATGCTCGCCGTCGTCATGCTCCTCGCACCCGACCCCATCACCAATCAGCCGCAACTGTTCGTCGGCGGGTTTTTGTTGGTGCTGGTCGGGTCGCTCGTCGGCTTCTTGTGGCACAACTACCCGCCGGCAAAACTGTTCATGGGCGACGCCGGCAGTTACCTGATCGGATACCTGTTGGCGATCGCCACGCTGACGGCCACGTTCGCCGGCGGCACTCTCCCGCGGCACGCAATCCTCGCCCCGCTGTGCGTGCTGGCCGTGCCGCTTTACGATACCGTGACGGTCGTGCTGATCCGGCTTCGTGCGGGCCGTAGTCCATTCGTGGGCGACAAGAGCCACTTCTCCCACCGGCTGGTCGAACTAGGTATGACCAAGACCCAAGCCGTGTTGACCATCTACCTGGCCACCGCCACCTGCGGGCTGGGGGCGTTGCTGTTGCACCGGGTGGATTATGCCCTCGATGCGGGCGTCATTCTTCTGCTTGTCGGCTGCGTGTTGGTGCTGGTCGGCATACTCGAAACCACCGGCCGACGCGGAAACAAGACTGAGCGGGGCCGACGGAGAAACTGAACACGATCAACGTCTAGCCACCGGCACGGCGGCGCAAGCCGTTTCGCCGCCGCCGGCATGGCGGCGCGATCTTCCACCATGAGCGGCAAGAAACCACAAAAACATCCTACCGCCCGGGGCCGCTCGTGTTCGCGCGGCGACAAGCCAAGCTCCTCGGTGCCCGCCGAGCGCCTGCGGCGCTGCCTGCTCGGCGCGATGACCGCACTGCTGGTCGCCCGGCCGCTGTTTCCCAGCGAGTCGGCCGCCATGGAGGGCGACGGACTGCCGGTCGTGATGCTCTGGATTGCGATTCTCTTGTTCTGGACGCTTGGCGCCATCGGGCAGCGTGAGGTTCCGATCCGTTTCGGATGGACCGACGTCGCCGTGCTGCTGCTGATCGGCCTGCACACGCTCGCCGGCGTCGTCGCGGCTGCTCGCGCCAGCCCGCGGCCGGCGGTCAACATGCTCTGGGAATGGATCGGCATGGGCCTGGCCTTTTTCCTTGCCCGGCAGTTTGTCGTCACCCCGCGCGAGGTTCGGGCGGTTCTGGTCGTAATGATTGCGTTGGCGGTGGGTCTTTCCGGCTACGGCCTATATCAGTACTTTTACGAGATGCCGCAAACCCGCGCCGAGTACGCCGCCGATCCCGACGCAAAGATACGCGACGCCGGGCTGCGGATCGAGCCCGGCTCGCCGCTGCAAGAACTCTTCGAAGCTCGCCTGCAAAGCACCGAGCCGATCGCCACGTTCGCGCTGACAAACTCGTTGGCCGGATACCTCGTGCCGTGGTTCGTGGTGGCCGCCGGGATTGCCGTCTGCTCCTCGCTGGGCCGCAAGCGGGTGCTCGTTTGCATGATCCCCATTGCCGCCTGTCTGCTGCTGACGAAAAGCCGCAGCGGCTACATCGCGGCCGCCGTGGGGTTCGTGCTCGTTTGGCTACTGTGCCGGGAGCGACGCAGATCGTTCGGCTGGAAGCTGCCCGCCTTGCTGGCAGTGCTCGGCACGGTGCTTGTAACCGTCGCAATCGCCGCCGCGGCGCTGGATCACAAAATCCTCTCCGAGGCGTCCAAGTCGCTCGGCTATCGCGTGCAATACTGGCGGTCGACCATGCGGTTGATCGCCGACCGACCGCTTCTCGGCTGCGGGCCGGGGAATTTCCAGTACGCGTACACGCAGTACAAGCTGCCGGAAGCGAGCGAGGAAGTGGCCGATCCGCACAACTTCCTGTTGGAGGTCTGGGCGACCGCCGGCACGCCCGCCATGCTCGCTCTGCTCGCGGTGCTGGGGTGCTTTGCGTGGGCGATGTGGCGGCAGGGAGTTAGGGTTCAGGGTTCAGGGTTCAGGGTTCAACGAAACACATAATGACGCAAGCCGGCGGTATTTACTCACCGCTGAGCCGCGGACAACACAGAGAAAAGCAAAAAC
>JAUWWA010000436.1 GCA_030617125.1 Pirellulales bacterium
ACCTGCCCGGCTGGACCACCTGCGCGCTGGAACTGCCCGCCACAACGCCGGTTCGACTGAAATTCGTCCACCGCTCGACCATGCGGCTGATCGGCTCGGTCGTGTTCCTGTTGGTGGTTGCCTTGGCGTGGTGGAAGGCGAGCGAAAAGCCGATGCTGCTGAGCGTGCTGGTGGGGCTCTTCGGCCTGGCGGCGATTGTGCTGGCGGACGCCTACGTGCCGATCGCGTCCGGAGCGGTGCTTGGTGTGCTCTTTTGCCTGGCGTGGCGGCTGGTGCGTGGCTGGCGTGCCGCGTCGCGCGACGAATCGAAGCAAGGACTCAAACTTCCCGGCTCGGTTGCAAGCGGAGTCGGGTTAGGGATCATGGCGATCGCCATGCCGGTCCTTTCCCTATGCTGCTCCACGGCCCTTGCTCAGCCGGCAGCGACGAAACCACCCAGCAGTGCACCGAAGATCTACGACGTTTTCACCGCGATCGACAAGGACGGACAACCAACCGGCGGGAAGGTTTACGTGCCGCAGGAGTTCTACGACCGGCTGCGGCGTCGCGCGGCGGCGGCATCCGAGTGGCCGCAAGGATGGTTGATCGGCGCGGCGACGTATCGCGGCGTCCTCTCCCGGCAAACCACCTCGCAGCGGCTCGTCGTGGACGAGTTGAGAGCGAGCTTCGAGCTACACGTGTTCGGCCACGATGCCCGCGTCCGCATCCCGTTGCGGCGTGAAGCGGCCGGCCTCCTGCCCGACGGCGTCTTGCTGGACGGCCGGGTTGTTCAAGGGGTATGGGAACCTGAAGGCGGCGCGCTGTCGCTCGAGGTTTCCGAACCGGGATGGTATCGCCTGGAGTTGTTCTTGCGGCCACGGATGCTCGGCGGTAGCGGCCCGGCCGGGTTCGACCTGGAAATCCCGCGCTTGGCGACTTCTCGACTGGAACTGGCGCTGCCGTCCGGCGCGCCTGAAGTCACGGTTCCATCCGCGTTGGGATCGACCCGCATCGAGGAGGACCCGCCGCGTCTGATGGCCGAATTGGGCCCGACCGATCGGCTCAGCGTCCGCTGGCCGCGCGGAGCGGGCGCCGGCGCGTCGGTGGACGTCGAGGAGTTGCTCTGGCTGAAAGTCCAGCCCGGTTCGGTCGTCCTCGACGCGAACTTCAAGTTCAAGGTCATCGAGGGACAACTCCGTCAGGTCCGACTGGCGGCCGATCCGCGGTTACGACTGTTGCCGCTGCGAGGCGACGATCCGCCGCGGAGCGAAATCAGCTCGACGCCGGGCCGCCCGCAGACGATCACCTTCCGGTGGCCGACACCGGTTTCCGACGTTGCGGTCGTCGACGCGAGCTTCCTGCTGACGGGGACCCCGGGAATCGGCCATCTCCGGCTGCCGCCGTTGAACTCGCTCGACGCGCGGCCGAAGCGGCGCTGGGCAGCCGTTTCGGTCGATCCGCGGCTCGAACACGACGCGCCGGCGGCCGACAGGTTCGAAGCGGTGGCGGTTCCCGACTTCGTCCGTGCCTGGGGTAAAGCAGAAGCGCAACCGCTGTTCGCCTTCCGGCTTGGCGGCAACTTGCCCGCATGGAATATCGCCACCCGCCCACGCGAACCCAAAACAACCGTCGAGCAAACGCTCACCTACAGTTTCGACCAGCGAAGCACCCAAGTCGGATTCAACGCCGAGTTGGAAACTACGGCTGGATACAATTTTCAGCATCGCATTCAGGCCCCGGCCGCCTTGCGCGTCGAGGACGTCTCGCTACTGCAAGACGGCGCACAGCACGCCGCGCGATTCTCGCAAAGCAAGGACGGTACGATCACGGTTTTCCTGGATGCGCCCGTGGCCGGGCAGCAGAGACTCTCCCTGCGCGGCCGTCTGCCCACCGAATTGAAGCAAGACACGACGCTCCCCGTGCTGGGGATCGACCGCGGCCGAGTGCTTGCCTCAACGATTCGGCTCTTCCGCCAACCGTCGGTGTTGGTCGACGTGAAGCGGACCGACGGCCTGAAAACCGTGGACGATCCGAAGGTCCCGCCGAGCGATCCGGACCTCGGGCGTTTGCTCCGGGCGTTCCGTGCCGAAGGCGAGGGACCGATTGAGGCGGTGCTGGCGATCTCGCCGAACCGGCCCGAGGTCCGCGCCGAGCAATTCACCCGCCTGGACTGTGACGGCTCATGGAAGGCGCAACTCGATTACCGAGTGAAGGTCGCCGGCGGAGTGGTCGACGAATTCCGCATCGACGTTCCCGCGGCGCTGGCCGGCCCCTATCGTCTTACCGCCACGCCGCCGGCCGTGATTCGCACCGTCGAGATGCCCGGCGAAGCCCGGCGGTTGATCGTCCGACCGGCCGAAGCGATCACCGGGCGGTATCGTTTCCACCTGGCCAGTCCGCTCGACCTCTCGCCGGGCGAACGGCCCAGCGTGCCGCGGGTCGTGCTTCACGGGGTGAATCAATTGAGCGAAACACTCGTGCTGCCCAAACGGGCACACGGTCGGCCGGTCGCCTGGGAGACGCGCGGCTTACAGAAAACGAAATTGCCCGAGGGTGTCGTCGCGCCGGCACAAGCCGAATCGGTACTCGCTTTCAAGGTCGTCGGCGATCCGAGCCAGGCGGTGCTCAAGCCGGCCGGTGTCGCCGGCCGCCAGGCCCGCGTCCGGCTGGCCGATATCCACCTCGCTTGGCAGGCCGACGGCGCCTGCCGCGGCGCGGCGACGTTCGAC
>JAUWWA010000297.1 GCA_030617125.1 Pirellulales bacterium
CATGCTACTAAACAATATCCGCCCAGCACGGAAATGTCAACCACCCGAAAGGTGTAGTCGGTGCAGAAACGCCACCTGATCGCCGGACTGCTGTTTTCTTGGACTTCGCGCCCACTCCGATTCACAATCCGGAGTCCCTCGAATTGGTCTGGAATCGACGGGCCACATCGATTACCTTCCCCTCTTTCCTCATTTTCCTGCTTGCCCATAAGCTACCGACGGCCAAACACTCGCTGTCGTCTTGCATTCTCTCGGAGGAAATCATGCTGAAACTGATAGGAATCATCCTGATCGTCGCGGTGGTCGGCGGCGGTGTGTACTGTGTGATGAACTACCAGATGGAGGTGCAGCGCGGCGACGACGGGCGGTTGGAGTACGTGAAGGTCGCGCCCCGCGGCGACCGCTCCGCGGCAACGACTCCCGGCGGTTCCACCGGCGCCATCGCCGGCGGAGCGGACAAGGCGGCGATCCGCATCGGCACGTTCAACCTCACGCGGCTCGACGAGAAGAAGCTCGCCCGGCGGCGGGTGGCCGACGTGCTGGTTCGCCTGCTCTGCGGCTTCGACGTCGTAGCGGTGCAGGACATCCGCGCCCGCAACCAGGGCGTGCTGCTGAAGCTGGTCGAGCAGATGGGCGCCGCCATCGGCCGAACGTATCGCTTTGCCGCCGGGCGCGATTTCGGCCAGGATTCGGCCCGACGGTACAGCGCGTTTCTGTTCGACACCAGCCGGATCGGGATCGACCACGCGTTGGCCGAATCGGTCAAAGATCCGGCCGGGCTGTTTCGCCACCGGCCGCTGGTGGCCTCGTTCCGGGCACTGGGACCCGACAAGAGCGTGGCGTTCACCTTCAAGCTGATCAACGTCCATACCGATCGCGACCGGGCGGCCATCGAACTGAACCTGCTCGACGACCTCTTCCGCGCCGTGCGCGACGACGGCTCGAAGGAAGATGACGTCATTCTGCTGGGCGACTTCGGGGCCGACGAGAAGCACCTGGGCGAACTGGGCGGGCTGCTGGACATCACCACCGCCGTGGCCGGCGTGCCCACCACGCTGCGAGCCACCGCGCCGGTCGACAACATCCTCTTCGACCGCCGAGCGACGGCCGAATTCACCGGCCGGGCCGACGTGGTCGACCTGATGCGCGAGTTCGACCTGACCATGCGCGAGGCGTTGGAGGTGTCGGACCACCTGCCCGTTTGGGCCGAATTCAACTCCTGCGAGGGCGGCGCGTCAGAATAGAGGCACGAGTCCTGACCACTTTTCCCGCCCATTCTTGGTAACATAGGCAAAGCACACCCCCCAATAGGTTTACCTATTTTGCCAGAAAGGAGTTCTGACTGCTCTCTCCGCTGGATTTCTCGCCGTCGCGGCTGGCAATCCGATTCCTGCTCTGGTAAAATGATAGGTACTTTTTCAGCCATTTAGCCATACTCGAATTCTCGGGGGGAGGCTTGCCATGAGTCGTTGGCACGAAAATGTGGACGGACTCGACCATAGCGAAATCTTCGACCCGCTGTGCGTGGAACGCAGCGCGCCGATGGACGACCAGGAAGCAGAACTGCTCGAAGCGCTTTGCCACGCGGCCACGCCGGGGCCGCTGGTGGTCGATGACGAGGCCGAGGGCGAAGGTGCGGTCGTGGCCAGCCTGCCCGATGGCCGGCTGATCGTCTCGCTGACCGCTTCGGTGCAGCATACCCAAGACCGTGCGGCCACCGAGGCGAACGCCCAACTGATCTGCAAGGCGCGGACGCTCGTGTTGCGGCTGCTGCGCGACCGCCAACAATGGAAAGAGCAGAGGGCGTTCCTCCAGGAGCGGATCCGTACGCTGGAGAGCGTGCTGCGGGTGGAGCAGACCGTCGTCGAGGGGCAAAGTCTGGACGACACGGTGCGAATGCCGCTACCTCGGTAAACCGCACGATTCGATGGAACTATCTTCGCGCTTTGCCGAAGCGCTGCGATACATGGCCGACTTGCACGCCGATCAGCGGCGCAAGCTGTCCGACGTTCCGTACATTGCGCACCTGCTCTCGGTAGCGGGCATCGTGTTGGAGTACGGTGGCGACGAGGACGAAGCCGTCGCGGCGCTGTTGCACGACGCCGTCGAGGACCAAGGCGGTGCGACGCGACGCGAGGAAATCCGCCGCCGCTTTGGCCCGCGGGTCGCTGAGATCGTCGACGGTTGTACCGACGCCGAAACCACGCCGAAACCCCCTTGGCGGCAGCGGAAGGAGGCATACGTTGCGAACCTGCGCCGGGCGTCGGCGTCGACACGGCTGGTCTCGGCCGCCGACAAGCTGCACAACGCCCGGTCGCTGCTGCGGGGGTATCGCCTCCGCGGCGAGTCGGTCTGGGAGCATTTTCGCGGTGGCCGCGACGGCACGTTGTGGTACTACCGTGCCGTGGTCGATGTGCTAACACGCTGCGGCAATAACCCGCTGGTCGAGGAACTCGATCGTGTCGTATCGCGGTTGGAACGGCTGGTCGGCTGACGATTCTTTCTTTTTCCTCTTGAAATTGTGCCACCGCCTGTGTTAAGGTGAGTGGCGAAGCGAGCGGTATCCGCGGGGCCTGGTGCGCCAGGTATCCAGAAGAGCCCGTCGCCCGAATTCATTCGGGCGGCGGGCTTTTTTTGTGCCCGCGCCGCGCGAAGTAAACAAAGGCAACCGCGCTGCTTTTTCGGGCCGACAGAGGCTTGGTGAGAAGAAAATGCTCGCACCAAAGACCGTTGACGAAGTTCACAGGTTGCTCAGCGAGGGAAAACTCAGCCAGCGGGCGATCGCCCGGCGGCTGGGTATCAGCCGGGGGACGGTCTGTGCAATGGCCACGGGGAGACGGGGCAACTGCGAGTCACTGGCTCGCGCCAACGGTGGCGGCAATTCCTCGAAGCCGGCCGATCCGTCGGAGCGATGCCCCGGTTGCGGCGCCATGGTTTACATGCCGTGCCGGTTGTGTCGCGCACGTGCCGCGGTGGCCAAGCGTTCCGCCCGGCCGCTGCGGCCGGTGCTGGCGCGGCTCGATGCCTCGCTCGAGCCGGAGTTGAAGGACGGGCATCGCAAGCGGTATGAGGAAATCTACCTGCGGAAGCTTCGCGAAGCACCTCCACTGGTGACGTCCGCGGTGTGCGAGCCGGACGACGATTTCGCGGCCGACGACGAGCTGTGTAACCCGGGCCTCGACGAAGTGCTTGATGCCTTCGAGTTCGACGACGAACCGCTGTTGTATGCGGACTATTCGTAGAAGGTGTAGCCCAGGCTTCCAGCTTATGGGTGGGCAGCTACAGGCAAGATGCCTTGCTACATGTTCGACGTGAAAGGGAATCGGATGAACACCGATGCCGACCGACTGAAGCTGGTTCCGTACCTTGAAGCCCGCGAACAGATTCGCGACGGCGACCTGCTGCTGTTTCGCAGCGGCGGGTTGATTTCGCGGTTCGGCCGGGGGATTCACAACCATGCCGCCAAGACCGCCTGGTGGGGTGAAGACCTCTTCTGCCTCGAAGTGCTCCAACGGGCCGGCGGCCGGGCCGTGACCCTCTCGAGTCCAGTGCAGCGTTTGCCCGGCCGGTACGACGTCTTCGATACCAACCCCGAGAACCGCTGGCCGCACTACGACCGCGCCGCCGCCGTCCGGTTTATGCGCCGCTTGTGCGGTTGCGACTACGGGTATCTCGGCGTGGCCGCTGCGGCGCTGTTGCACCTGCCGGTCGTGCGGTGGTTCATCCGCGCGGACGTCGACGATCGCGGCATCGACCGCCGGCCGCCGTTTTGCTCGCACGCGTGCGCCATGGCTGACCGGC
>JAUWWA010000399.1 GCA_030617125.1 Pirellulales bacterium
CGAGTCGATGTCGGTCATCGATTGCGGGGTGAGGATCACCAGCGCCTGGTCGACGTTTGTGTCTTCGAGCACGGCTTGCAAGGCCGAAGTGTAGCGGTCGGCCCGCGCGTCGCCGATCACGTCGACCGGGTTTTTCAGGTTGGCGATATCCGGCAGCGAAGCACGCAGCTTCGCGGTCGTCGATGCGTCGAAGCGTGGGATGCTCATCCCGGCGCAGATCGCCGAGTCGGTGGCCATCACGCCGGGGCCGCCCGCGTTGGTGACAATGGCCAGCCGATCTCCCTCGGGCATCGGCTGGTAGGCGTACATGACGGCGGCGTTGAACAGTTCCTCGATGCTGCCGAGCCGGATGATGCCCGCCTCGCTAAAGACCGCGTCGCAGATGGCGTCCTCGCCGGCAAGCGAACCGGTATGGCTGGCCGCCGCATCGGCGCCTTGTGGCGTGCGACCCGACTTGATCGCCAGGATCGGCTTGGGATTATCGCCCCGGGTGATGCGCCGCGCCGCCTCGATCAGCCCCCGGCCGTCGCGCAGCTCTTCCAGGTACAGCAGGATCACGTCGGTCTGCTTGTCCTTGTGCAGATAGTCGAACAGCTCGATCTCCGTCACGCCGGCCTTGTTGCCGAAGCTGACGAACTTCGAGAACCCAATGGCCGTCTCCCGGGCGTAATCGAGCACGGCCGTGCACAACGCGCCCGACTGGCTCAGAAACGCGATCCGCCCGGCCGCGGGCATCTTCCGCGCAAACGAGGCGTTCAGCCGCACCGCCGGATCGGTGTTGATCACGCCCAAGCAGTTCGGGCCGATCAGCGAGATGCCGTATTCGGCACAGATGTCTTTCAGCCGCTGCTCGCGTTTCACTCCCTCGGGCCCGACCTCGCGAAAGCCCGCCGAGATGACGATCACCGACTTGATGCCCTTTTCGCCGCACTGCTCCAGGGCACGATCGACCACGTTCGCGGGAAAGACGATCACCGCCTCCTCGACGTCCTCCTCGATGTCGAGCACGTAGCGGTAAGCGCGGACCGCGCAGATGCTCCGCTTGCCCGGCGCGACCGGGTACACGGTGCCGCGGTAGCCGCTTGAAAGGATATTGTGGAAGATGTCGTAAGGGACAGTTCCCGGCGTGGGGGTCACGCCGACCACGGCGACGCTTTTAGGGCAAAAAATGCCGTCCAATGGGTGCGGGTTGGTGGTCTGGGTAGCTGTCGGGTGCAATTGCGTGTCGGTCTCCCCGCTCATCGGTGATTCCCATGGGCCTTCTGTAGCGCTAGCCGGCCAAGCATAGCGAATGTGGGGGGGAATGGCAACCAAGCATTCCCCCCTCGGAGATATGAAGCCCGGCAATAATCGAACCTATTAGTATCCTGGCGGATCAGTCGGCTGTCAACCACCTGGGGTGTCCGAGTCCCGAAGGGACAGCAGCCAACAGCCAGGGGCGTCAACCCCTGGGACCTGAGAATTCACTCAAACAAATCCCGCTGTGGCTCGATGCACTTCGGGCCGTCGTTAGCCGGGTTGTTCACCCAGGTGTCGACCGGCTCGGCTGTCATCGCGTCAGGTGGATACGGAACCAGAAGTGCCGAAAGCGACTCGCGCTGCTCGGCCGGATCAAGCCACGGCTCGTAGGCGTCTGGGCCGAGGATTACCGGCATGCGGGTATGGATTGGACGGATCAGGTCGTTCGGCCCGGTCGTCAGCAGCGTGCAGGATTCGATAGAGGAATGGTCGGGTCGCTGCCAGCTTTCCCACAGCCCGGCGAAAGCGAAGACCCGATCGTCGCGCATGCGGACGAAGTACGGCTGTTTTCCTTTGTCCGTGCGGCGCCACTCATAAAACCCGTCGGCCGGCAGCAGGCATCGGCGCTGGCGCAGCGCGGCCCGAAAGGCGGGTTTCTCCGCTGCGGTTTCGGCCCGGGCGTTGATCAGCCGGTTGCCGATCGCCGGGTCCTTGGCCCAAGCCGGGATCAAGCCCCAACGGAGCCAGACCGACTCGCGCCGCGGCTTGTGTTCGCCGGGAGCAAGGCGCACCACGGCCACCGGCTGCGAGGGCGCGATATTGTACCGCGCCGTAAACGGCGGCACGTCGAACACCGCAAACCGCTCGGCCACGACACCCCCCGGCGCTCGAAGCGTGAATCGTCCACACATGCCGGTATTGTACGCCATCCTCCGCAGAGCCGCGAGCGTGTTCCCACTCGGCGTCCCCTTGAACCGCATGCCGATTCCGTGATAGCATCAAGAGATTTTGGACGCAAACCCGCCCCTCCTGGGTGGTGCCGGGCGGTGATTGTCGAGCTTTCTTGCACAGGAAACCCACCACGTGCCCCGCCGACACGACATCCACAAGATTCTGCTGATCGGCTCCGGGCCGATTATTATTGGCCAGGCCTGCGAGTTCGACTACTCGGGCACCCAGGCGTGCAAGGCGTTGCGGGAGGAAGGCTACGAGGTCGTGTTGGTCAATTCCAACCCGGCCACGATCATGACCGATCCGGAAATGGCCGACCGCACCTACATCGAGCCGCTCACTTGGGAGATCGTGGCGAAGGTGATCGAGGCGGAGCGGCCCGACGCATTGCTGCCCACCCTGGGCGGCCAGACCGGCTTGAACCTGGCGATGGAGTTGGCCCGGCACGGCGTGCTCGAAAAGTTCGGCGTCGAGATGATCGGCGCCACCGCCGAGGTGATCGCCAAGGCTGAGCAGCGCGACCTGTTCAAGGCCGCCATGGAGCGAATCGAACTGGAGGTCTGCCGCGGCGAGACAGTCAGCGGCCTGGAAGAAGCTCGGCAGGTCGTCGTGGGCCTCGGGCTGCCGATTGTCGTGCGGCCGAGCTTCACGCTCGGCGGCGCCGGCTCCAGTGTGGCCTACAACCGCGAGGAGTTCGACGCGCTGGTGTCGCGCGGCCTGCAAGAATCGCCGATCAGCCAGGTCTTACTCGAAGAGTC
>JAUWWA010000266.1 GCA_030617125.1 Pirellulales bacterium
CGCGGATGACCACCTTGGTCCACTTGCCCAGGCGGCGCAATTGCAGGTGCCTTTCGCTGGGAGCGATCAGTGCGTGATTGGGCCGGAGCATGTCGCCGCTGGCCGCCTCCTTGATCGCCAGCTTGCTAATGGAATTCAGCCGCCAGGCCAGCGGCTTGGTAAAGCCGGCCGGCATCTGTTGCACGATCACGATCGGCGGTATGGGCGGGGAAAGCGTTTCGAACAAGCTGGACAGGGCGGGCGGGCCGCCGGTGGAAATGCCGATGGCGATACACTTGTCGTGGAACTCGGCGGGAACGGAGCGGCGGAACTCTTTGGGCGGCGGCTTTTGCCGGGCCCGCTCCGCACGTCGTTGTTTCCGCTCCCGGCGAATCTGGAGAATTCGCCGCACGTCGATGCCTGCCGCGTTGCGAATCTTGCGCAGCAACTCGTCGCGCAGCGCCGGCTCCGCGCCCGACTCATGGCCAGACTTCGCCACGTAGTCGATCGCGCCGCTGTCCAGCGCATCGAGCGTGATGTCGGCGCCCATCCGCGTCAGGCAACTGACCATGATCACCGGAACGGGGTGCCGGGTCAGAATCGCCTCCAGTGTGGCCAGGCCATCCATGTTGGGCATTCGCACGTCGAGCGTGACCACGTCCGGCCGAACCGACTTGAATACATCGAGTGCCTTCTGCCCATCGCTGGCCGTGCCGATGACTTTCATACCCGGCGCCGCCGCGATGTTGTCGCAAATCACCGTGCGAACTACGGCGGAATCGTCCACCACGAGAACGCCGATCTCTTGTGTCGCCATATTTGCCATTTCAGGTCGTCGCTCGGCCGTGAATTCTACCGGGAGTCACACCGCTCTTAGAAAAGTAGGTTATGGGTTGGCCTATGGGTCGGCAGAGAGTCCCCGACCGGTGCCGACACCGGAGGCCGCCATCGCTACGACCGGTTCAACCGTGCCAGACACAATAGTCGAGGTAACCGTTTCAACCATTCCGCAACGATTCCGCATTACCCCTTCTGCCCACACTGCCCGCAGAATCGCGATAACCGTGGTCCTCTGCGGTCTGACATTATATATACTGTCCAAGGCCACGTGCCGATTACGCGAGTGGTTGTGTGAACCACTTGCGTGGCGCTATCCTTTCATGCCGCCCGATTCTGGGACCCGGTGTGGAAATGGTCCCAATTCGTCCAGTTTCGCCAAGTGCCGGACTCCTTCCGGAAAATTCCGAAAAATTTTCCCACAGCACCCAAATTGTGTGCTACGGTTCTTCAGACACTCTAGATACACGACCGAATCCCTGACGGTGATTGACCTAAGTGGAATGGGCCCACGCCCTTGCGGTGGGTCGCCTTTGGTTGGCAGGACCAGGGCCTGCCGGTTGAAGGCAAAATCGAAGTCACGCTCTTCTGCAGCGAAGAAGGAACTTGGGTTGCGCCTTTTTAGTTGGCTGGTTTGATTCCGCACCCAAGCACACCACACCGCCCCCACCAACGAAACCCCAAGGCACAGCGGGCCACGGACGCGGCCAGAGGGGCGAAGGATTCGCTGGTTGCCCAAGAGGCTCCACTCGCCGAGGGCGGCCTTACGGTCGCAAGTCGGCGGCGGGCTATCCCTGATGGGAAGCCTGCGAGCGGGAGATGGATGCATGCATTTGACGGACGACGGCCAACGGAGCAGATGCCGACCTGCCCCACTGCAAAATTAAACGGGTTTTTGCAAAGTCTAGATTCTTCGAGCGAAACGGTCGCGAAGGCCGTTTCAGAAAGGAACGAGCGATGCTCACACCATTCAATCTGAAAATGACCATCGGAAAAAAGCTTGGCCTTGGTTTCGCCACGGTGATTGCGATCACCTGTCTGGTTGCCGGAGTCACGTACTACAAGGTCAACACAGTCACTGGCATTCAGGGGCGCGTGATGAACGGTCGCCAGCCGACCGTGCAGCACAGCATGGGAGTGCTCAACGGAGTGAACGACTCGCTGGCGTCGCTGCGCGGCTACATGATCCTCGGCGGCGAGAAGATGAAACAAGGTCGGGCCGCCGCCTGGAAATCGATTGACGAAGACCTGGCCGGCTTGACCGAACTATCCAAGAACTGGATCAATCCCAGGAACGTGGAGATCCTCAAGGAACTCAAACAGGTACTGGGCGAGTTCCGAGTCGCCCAACAGCAGGTCGAGGACATTTGTCAGAGTGAGGACAATCAGCCCGCCTTGAAGATGTTGTTTACGGATGCCGCCCCGCAGGCTGCGAAGATCCTCGAGGCGGTTACCGGAATGATCGACGTCGAGAGAACGCTCCCGGCCACCGACGAGCGCAAGGCATTGCTCTCGTACTTGGCCGACAGCCGAGGTTCTTTCGCCACGGGGCTTGCCTCGATTCGGGGTTACTTGCTTGGCGGCGACGAGAAGTTCGCCGATGATTTCAATGCAAAGTGGGATATCAACACGGCCAGGCTCGCAGCGCTCCGTGAGAACAAAGAGCTAATGAACGATGAGCAACGGAAGTGGTTCGCTCAATACGAACAATCTCGTGCCGCGTTCGAGCCGCTGCCGCAGAAGATATTTGCGATTCGCGCCTCGGCCGATTGGAACGTTGCCAACAAACTCTTGGGCCAGGAGGCCGCCCCACGCGGCGCGCGTGCCAAGCAACTCATCTCTGAGATGCTCACAGATCAACAATCCTTGATGGCTGCCAACGCAGACATCCTCGTGTCGCAAATAGGTTCGCTGAAGATCATCGTGATCATTGCGACCGTGGTTGGGGCTTTCATTGGTGTCTTGATTGCCTGGTTCATCACGCAGGGGATCACGAAACCTCTGAACCAAACGGCCGAGGTTCTCAGAGCAGTCGCCGAAGGCGATCTTACGCGGCGACTCGAGGTTGCCAGCAAGGACGAAATCGGTCAAATGGCCGACAATCTGAACGTGGCCATCGACGCCACCCGACAGGCCATGGACGACGTCAAGAAGGCCCAGGTAGTGGCCGAAAGGGTCGCCGATTACCAGGAAGTGGAGGTCGAGAAGCTCTCCGCCGCCCTGTCGAAGGTCGCCGACGGTGATCTGACGGTCCACTACGCGGTGGCCGATGCGGACGACGACACGCAGTTGGTGGCCCAGGCGTTCGACGGCATCGCCAAGGCGCTGAACTCCACGGTCAAGTCGCTGAACGACGTGATCGGCCAGGTGACCGAGAGCGCCGCCCAGTTCGGCGAGGGATCGCGGGTGATCGCCGAGAGTTCGCAGTCGCTGGCCTCCGGCGCCCAGGAGCAAAGCTCCAGCGTCCAACAGGTGACCGCGTCGATCGAAGAGTTGAGCCGTTCGGTCGAGTCGGTCAAAGAGAACGCCCACGCCGCCGACAAGGTGGCCAAGGAGACCAACTCCCTGGCCGAGGACGGCGGCTTGGCCGTGCAGAAGTCGGTCGAGGCGATGGAGCTGATCAAGACCAGCTCGAACCAGATCGCCGAGATCATCCAGGTGATCTCGGAGATCGCCAGCCAGACGAACCTGCTGGCGCTCAACGCGGCCATCGAGGCGGCCCGGGCCGGCGAGCACGGCATGGGATTCGCCGTGGTGGCCGACGAGGTCCGCAAACTGGCCGAACGCTCCAACCAGGCCGCCGGCGAGATCACCTCGCTGATCAAGGAATCGAGCCAACGCGTCGAGGAAGGAGCCCAACTCAGCGAGCAGACCGGCGAGGCCCTGAAGAAGATCGTCGAGGGCGTGGAGGGCACCGCGGGCAAGATCGCCGAGATCGCCACCGCCACCATCCAACAGGCGGCCAACGCGGATGAGGTCGCCAAGGCCGTCCAAGGCATCTCCGAGGTGACCGAGCAGGCCGCCTCCGGCAGCGAGGAGATGGCTTCCAGCAGCGAAGAACTGGGGGCCCAGGCCAACGGACTTCGCGATCTGGTCGCCCGCTTCAAGACCGACGGCAGCAGCGGGCTGCAAGATGCTCCAACAGCGACCGAAACGACCTCCGCGTAAACGGAGGTCGCCCGGGACGGGGAGAAACAAGCGAGGCGTCCCTATATGAAACCGGCTGGGGTGGATTGGGGCGGGGGGTGCCCCTGCCCCAGCGTC
>JAUWWA010000354.1 GCA_030617125.1 Pirellulales bacterium
ACCGAGGATCTGGAGTACTCGCTTGAGACGGTGGCCTGCATCGGGGCCTGCGGCCTGTCGCCGTGCATCACAATCAACAAGCAAGTGGAAGCCAAGATGACACCTAAGAAAGTGACAGAGCTTCTGCGAAAGACAGACGACGACGGTGACGAGGCTTGCCCCGACCCAAAGGAGTAATCATAAGTGAGCACAGTACGGACAAGGCTTGAAAACGCCGATGACCTTCAGCAACTCTGCCGGCGGTCGATCGCGGAACAAAACGGCGTCACGCACCGCGTCCGGGTGTGCCTGGGCACCGGCTGCACGGCAAAGGGCGCCCAGGGGGTCTTCGACCAGTTCCACCGCGAGGCCGAAGAACTCGGCGATGAGTCGATGGTGGTGGGCGTCAAGTGTACCGGCTGCCACGGGTTCTGCGAACGCGGGCCGTTGGTCGTCGTCGATCCTGGTGAGATCTTCTACCCGGAGGTCACCGAGCAAGACGTACTCGAGATATGGAAAGAATCGGTCCTCGGCAGTCGCGTCGTCGAGCGGCTGTTGTTCAAAGACGATGAAACCGGCGAATCCTGCACGACGCCGGAGGAAATCCCTTTCTACCGCGAACAGACACGCATCGTCCTGGCGAACAACGGTGTGATCGACCCGACCAAGATCGAAGAGTACATCGCGGTGGGCGGATACGCCGGGTTGGCCAAGGCCCTGGGCACGATGAAGCCGGACGAGGTGATCGAGGAGGTCAGCCGGTCCGGGCTGCGAGGTCGCGGCGGCGGGGGGTTCCCCACCGGGCGGAAATGGAACTTTGCCCGAAATGCCCCCGGAGAAACCAAGTACATCATCGCCAACGCCGACGAGGGCGACCCCGGCGCGTTTATGAACCGCTCGTTGCTTGAGGGCGATCCGCACGCGCTGCTCGAGGGGATGGCAATTGCCGGGTACGCAATCGGGGCCGGAGAGGGCTACGTCTACTGCCGGGCGGAATATCCGCTGGCGCTGGAGCGATTGCGAATCGCGCTTGAACAGGCGGAACAACGTGGGTTGTTGGGGGACGACATCCTGGGTTCGGGGTTCAGCTTTCACATCAAGATCAAGGAAGGGGCCGGGGCATTTGTCTGTGGTGAAGAGACCGCGTTGATCGCTTCAATCGAGGGCAAGCGCGGCATGCCCCGTCCCCGGCCGCCGTTTCCCGCCGTCTCCGGACTGTGGGGAAAGCCGACCATTATCAACAACGTCGAAAGCCTGGCGTGCGTATCCCACATCCTGCAGAACGGGGCCGACTGGTTCGCCCGGTATGGAACTGATAAGAGCAAAGGAACAAAGACCTTCGCGCTGGTCGGGAAAGTAAAACGCACGGGCCTCGTCGAGGTCCCGATGGGCACCACGCTGCGGGAGTTGATCTTCGACATCGGCGGCGGCGTGCTGGACGAAAAGCAGTTCAAGGCCGTCCAGACCGGCGGCCCCTCCGGCGGCTGCATCCCGCGAGACATGCTCGATACCCCGGTCGACTACGACTCGTTGCAGGCGGCTGGCTCGATCATGGGCTCGGGCGGCATGGTCGTCATGGACGAAAGCACCTGTATGGTCGATTTCGCCCGATACTTCCTCGACTTCGCCCAGAAGGAATCGTGCGGCGAGTGCGCGCCTTGCCGGCTCGGGACGAAACAGTTGTTGACGATCCTGGAGGACATCTGCGAGGGGCGCGGGCGGCCGGGCGACATCGAGCTGTTGGTCGAACTGGCTGAAGCAATCAAGAAGGGCTCTCTGTGCGGCTTGGGGCAAACGGCCCCGAATCCGGTGCTGACGACGATTCGCTATTTCCGCGGCGAGTACGAAGCCCATATCAACCAGAAACGCTGCCCGGCAGTCGTCTGCCCTGAACTGATCTCGTCGCCGTGCCAGAGCGTTTGCCCGATCGGCACCCAGGCGACCGTCTACATCGGGCTGATCGCCCAGGGGAAATTCCTCGAAGCGTTCGACGCCATCGTGAAAGATAACCCGCTGCCGTCGGTCTGTGCCCGGGTGTGCCACCATCCGTGCGAGAGCAAGTGCCAGGCGGGACAGTGGGGTAGCTCCGTTGCTGTGCGGACGCTGAAGCGTTTCGCGGTCGACTATGCCATGAAGGAAGGCGTTTATCCCAGCAAGACCGCCCGCGAACCGGCCGGTGAAAAAGTCGCGATCGTCGGTTCCGGCCCGGCCGGGTTGATGGCCGGATATCGGCTGGCCCTGATGGGATACGCCCCGACGATCTTCGAGGCGCTCGAAGTCCCCGGCGGGGCGCTGGTGGCGTGCATCCCCGAATACCGGCTGCCCCGCGACCGGCTCCAGGCCGACATCCAAAACGTCATCAACGCCGGTGTCACGATCAAGACCAACACCCGTATCGGCGAGGATATCCCGTTCGACGACCTGTTGGACAACTACAAGGCCGTCTTCATTGCGACCGGCGCCCACCAATCGC
The DNA here is from genome assembly GCA_030617125.1 of Pirellulales bacterium. Classification (GTDB taxonomy): domain Bacteria; phylum Planctomycetota; class Planctomycetia; order Pirellulales; family Thermoguttaceae; genus JAUWWA01. The sequence goes on from JAUWWA010000354.1 coordinate 2,453, forward strand.
GGAAGATGAATGTTCCCGGCGAGGACGCCGAAGGGGTGATCGACGCCATGGAGTTCCTCAAGGACGTGAATCTCAAGCGGAAGGTCAACGTCGGCAAACGGGTGGGCATTATCGGCGGCGGCAACGCGGCGGTGGACGCCGCGCGGGTTGCGCTGCGGCTTCCACAGTGCGAGAAAGTGCAGCTCATCTACCGGCGGACCAGGGCGGAAATGCCCGCCTTCGAGGAAGAAGTGGACGCCTTGATCGAAGAGGGCGCCGAGGTGCAGTTCCTCACCGCCCCGAACAAGGTCGTCACTGAACACGGGAAGATGACCGGCTTGGAATGCCTCCGGATGGAACTTGGCGAGCCCGACGAAAGCGGCCGAAGAAGGCCGGTGCCCGTCGAGGGGTCCGAGTTCGTCATCGAGTTGGATACCCTGCTGGTGGCCATCGGCGAGCAGGCCAACGTGCAGTTTCTCGGACGCGGGCACGATATCGAGATTTCTCAACGATGGGGGACGATCGTCTGTGAAGACACAACTCAAACGAGCAAGGCGGGTGTCTTCGCCGGCGGCGACGCCGTGACCGGGCCCGATACGGTCATCGAAGCCATGGCTGCCGGCAAACTCGCCGCGGAGATGATGGACCGGTACATCCGCGGCCAGTGCGTGGTCCGGGAGTACGACTTGCTTAGGCCTTCGCGGTACGTGCCGCCGGTCGAACTGACCGAGGAAGAAGCGGAGCAAGCGGACCGGCCGGTCGCGCCGCATCTGCCCGTCGGCGAAAGACTCGGCGGTTTCGCGGAAGTCGATCAGGCCATCACGGAAGCCATGGCCATGTTGGAAGCCCGGCGCTGTCTGCGATGCGATCTCCAAACCGCAGATGCGAAACGGGAGTTGGCTCAGTTGCAACAAGAGTAG
>JAUWWA010000315.1 GCA_030617125.1 Pirellulales bacterium
CGCCTTTTTTCACCGGCGTGCTACAGCAGCGACCTGTGCTCCCTGCACTTCCAAACACAGGTCCAAGTTTCACGTTTGTTGTAGTCCGAAGGGACTGGGGCGCTGCTCGTCCCCCTTCTTGCGGCAGTCTTGCGGCAGTTTGAGAAGCCGCGGGATCAAGCGCCGGGCGGCACGGGCGCGATGGCTGATGGCGGCCTTCGCTCGAGGCCCCAGTTCGGCCAGAGTGCGGTGGTACTCGACGATCTCGAACAAGGGATCGTAGCCGAAGCCGTGTGTTCCGCGCGGCTCCAGCGCGATGCGGCCGCGGCACGACTCCTCGCTCTCGGCGCGGATTTCGCCCGAGGGGTCGCACAGCGTCATGTGACAGACGAACCGCGCGGTGCGCTTCTCCGGTGGCGTGTCGCCCAACTCGTCGAGCAGTCGCCGGTTGTTCGCCGCGTCGGTGGCGTTCTCCCCGGCGTAGCGTGCCGAGACCACGCCGGGCGCGCCGTCCAAGTCGTCGACCATCAGACCGCTGTCCTCGCCCAACACCCACTGCCCGAGGCGCCGGGCCTGGCCGAGGGCCTTCAACGCGGCGTTCGCGGCGAAACTGTCGCCGTCCTCAACCACGCTTGCCGCGTCGGGGAAATCGGCCAGCGTCCGCAGTGCAATTCCCGCCGGCGCGAGCAACGCGGCCAGTTCGGCGCCTTTCTTGCAGTTCGTTGTTCCCAGGACGATCAACGGCGTGGAAATCATGAGGGCTGGGAGTTCGGGGCTGGGGGGGACTGGGGGCTAGGGATTGGGGCTTGGATGGCATTGCCGCACGGCTTCGTGGGCATTCCGGTAGCGGACGTAATCGTTGCAGAAGTCTCCGCGAGGTGCAACCCGTCGGCTCGGGCCGGAAGAACGCTCGCCTCTGTCGCGGCCGCGAATCCCGAGTCCCCAGCCCCTAGCGCCCCAACCCCAGCCCCCAGCCCGCGATCTCGCGACTGATCGACCGCTTGGGGACCTCGACGGGAATCGGCTGGATATCGAAGGGGATGCGGACGAGTGACTTCGGCGAGGCAAGGCCGCTGCCCTTTCCGGAGACGTTCACCGACTTTGCGCCGAAAGTCCGCATAATCGCATGAACCTTCGGGTTGATCTCGATCCGGCCGTCGACGCGCGGCGTGCCCACCGAGCCGAAACTCCCCACGGTGACGATGCTCGCGTGGTGATCGTGGAACTCGTAGGCCTCCCAGCCCTTGACGCGCAGCGCCTCGGTGAGCTCGTGGGCCTTCATGGCGGCGTCGGCCAGCTTGCTCTTGATTCGCTTGCCGTTCTCGATCGCCTGAATCTGGTCGGGCTTGATGACCACGTTCCCTTTGAACGTAGCCACCTGGACCGTGTACTTGCCCGGACAGTCCAGCAGGCTGTGCTTGACTCGTTTGTTCATCTTCAGGACCGCCGGGTCGAGTCCCTTGGAGGCGTAGTAGTCTTTCGGCAACAGGGGATTCGTGGTGATGAAGGCGTGGCCCATGGGCCCCTTCTCTTTCTTGTCGCTGCCGATGTATTCCTGAAAGGTTTTCTGGTTCCACCGCCAGCCGGCCAGCGACTGATGGGTCGCTTGCCCTTGTTTCACTTCGAGGCATCTTGGCCGGGCGTACTTGAGTTTGCGGAGCGTTTTTTGAGCGCCGGGATCGTCGACGGCCGGGTAGTTGCCGACCAGCACGGCGATCTCTTCGAGTTCGTCTCCGCAGCGGTACCGCATCTTCGGCGAGTCGCCGAAGCGATCGATCCCGCGGCCTTTCGTCTCGCCGAAATCGAATCGCGCGCAATGCACGTAGGCCGGCAGCTTGTACCGCTTTCGCAGTTCGTAAACGAGCTGCCGGGCCTGGTCCTTGGCCCCGTCGCCGGAGAAGCTGGACGCCATGATCATCCACGGCCCGTTGTCCTCGCCCATCTTGTACTCCGCGTCGGGATCGGCCTCGACGCGGTTGAACGCCAGCAGCCGCTCCCACGGCGCCGCCGCCCGGCCCATGGAGCACCAAAAGGCCATAATCACGCCAAAAACTAGCATCCAGGATATCCGATTCCTGTTCATCACCAACTCCTTAGAGGGGGAAATGCGCGAATTCCGGGTCGACTCGGTCCGCCCAGAATGTTGGTCCGACAAAAAGTGGGGTGGGAATATAGCAAATGCAGCCGGGAAGTGCCAGGGCGGATTGTGCCACTATCGGCGGGCCGAGGATGCTCAATCGCCGGTACCGCCCACAGAGGCGAGCGTACGGTGACTCGGATTGCCGCGGCGATTGAGGTTACACCGGAGCAGTTGTGGCCGAAGTTCGCCGAGATGTGAGACACTCCCCGCCATGATCGGCCCCGCGGATGCGTCCGTCGACCACCGCTTCGGCGGCAACCGGCACGAGCCGGCCGATCAGCTCCTCACCGCCGGGAAGTTCAACCGGCGCGTACCGGGCCGACGTGCCCAGAAGCACGCCCGGCCGATCCGCCGAAGGCCTTTCCACCAGGACCTGCAATTGCCGGCCAACCAGACCCTCGAGGTACCGCGTGCGTAGCCGCGCCGCCAATGCAGTCAGTTCGGCCGCCCGACGCCGTTTTACGCTTTCCGTGACCTGCTCGGGCATGTCGGCGGCTGGGGTGCCTTGCCGGGGGCTGAAGCGGAACACGTGGACCTTCGAGAACCCGGCCTCCTCGACCAAGCGGCGCGTCGCCGCGAAATCCGCCTCCGTTTTGCCCGGAAAACCGACCATCGCGTCGGTCGTCAGCGCCGGACGGTCCAGCCGGCGGCGTATCTGCTGGCAACGATCGAGGAACTCGCGGGCGGTGTAGCGGCGATTCATCCGCTTCAGTACGGTGTCGGACCCGCTTTGCAGTGAGACGTGCAGGTGGGGACACACGCGGTCCGGGCGGTCGGCCATCACTGCGATCAGCTCCGCCGCGACCTCGGCCGCTTCGATGCTGGAGATCCGTACGCGAAACTCGCCGGGCAACTCGGCGATCCGCCGCACAAGGCGCGCAAGATCCCCCGATTCCCGATCCCCGATCCCCTACCCTCGAGTCCCGACACCCGATAATGTCCCAGGTGGATGCCCGTCAGCACGATTTCGCGATGGCCGGCGTCGACCAGCCTGGCGATCTCTTCGAGCACGTGGTCCATGGGGCGGCTGATCGGTTCCAGGCGGCAATACGGGATGATGCAATAGCTGCACTTCATCGTGCAGCCGTCCTGCACCTTGACGTACGCCCGATGCCGCGTGCCGAACGTAGCGATGCCGCTGGGGATGTCGGCGACTCCAAGCCGGGCCAACAGATCGGGCAATTGCCGCTTGTCGGTGATCACCTCGACGACGCCGGGCATCGCGGCCACTGCTTCCGCCGCACGCGTGGCGTAGCAGCCCATCACGATGATCTCGGCGTGCGGATTGGTCCGCGCGAGATGCCGGATGGCCTTGCGGCTTTTGGCCTCCGCCGTGGCGGTGACGGTGCACGTGTTGACGATGCACAACTCGGCCAGCTCGCCGTCGGCCGCATCGCGATACCCGAGCCGAGCCAACCCCTGGCGAACGTACTCGGTCTCGGTAAGCGTTCACGGGTTGATAGACAGCGATCCCGGAGTAGTGAAAGCAACCCGCAAAACGGCGTAGAGAGAAAGCCGTCAGATGCCTGACGGCAAAAGCGAAGGCGGCGGAGCACCGCAAAGATGA
>JAUWWA010000262.1 GCA_030617125.1 Pirellulales bacterium
CCGAGGATACCGTCGACGGCGCGACGGGCCGCGTGCGGGCCGCCTTCGAGTTCATCGAGAAACTCGGCGCGCCCTTCTACTGCTTCCACGATCGCGACGTTGCCCCGGAGGGCGAAACCCTGGCCGAAACGAACAAGAACCTCGATGCCGTGGTCAAGGTTCTGAAACAGGAGCAAGAACGGACCGGCATCAAGCTGCTCTGGGGTACCGCCAACTTGTTCAGCAACCCGCGGTTTTTGCACGGTGCGGCGACAAGCTGCAACGCCGACGCCTTCGCCTTCGCCGCCGCCCAGGTCAAGAAGGCCCTGGAGGTGACCAACGAACTCGGCGGCGCCGGGTATGTCTTTTGGGGCGGCCGCGAAGGATACCAGAACCTCTGGAACACCGACATGCGGCGCGAGGTCGACCACCTGGCCACGTTCATGCACATGGCCGTCGACTACGCCAAAGAGATCGGATTCAACGGCCAGTTCTACTTCGAGCCGAAACCCAAGGAACCCACCAAGCACCAGTACGACTTCGACTCGGCCGCCTGCATCAACTTCCTCCGCGCTTACGGCCTGGAAGACCACGTCAAGATGAACATCGAGACGAACCACGCCACGCTGGCCGGCCACGCGGTCGAGCACGAGCTGGACTACGCCGGCTCGCAGGGTTTTTTGGGCTCGATCGACGCCAACGCCGGCGATCTGCTCCTGGGCTGGGACACCGACCAGTTCCCTACCGACGTGTATCTCACGACGAAGATTATGCTGATCCTACTGAAGTACGGGGGGTTCACGACCGGCGGGCTGAACTTCGACGCCAAGGTCCGCCGCGAGAGCTTCGAGCCGATCGACCTGTTCCACGCCCATATTGGCGGCATGGATGCGTTCGCCAAGGGCCTGAAAATCGCCGCGGCCATCCGTACCGACGGCGTGCTCGATGGCATGCTCTCCGACCGCTACGGCAGTTGGGATACCGGCATCGGCGCCGAGATCGAAGCCGACAAGCACGACTTCAAGTCGCTCGATAAATACATGCTCGAAAAGGGCGACGCCACGCCCAACCAAAGCGGCCGACAGGAACTGTTCGAGAACGTGGTGAACCGGTACGTGTTCTGACCGCCAGCCACCGTGTAAAGCCGCGATCATGGGCCGAGGTCTTGCCGGGCAAGAGGCCAAATCACATGGCGCCCGCCATCGCGCGCAGCACGCGGCGGACCAGCCACCAAGCGAAGGCTGCAGACAATCCGACCACGATTCCCGAGATAGCAGCCGCGACGAACTGCGCATACGCGATTCCAATGAAGGGCTCTACCCAACCTAGCGTGACCATTATTCGATCAATCGGCAATGTAAGTGGATACCATCCCAGAGGAACGAGGCTCCCCGGAACCAATTGTATCAAGTTATATCTAACCCAGCACTGAACGGCGCAAAACTCAACCATAATACCAACTGCGTAACCGATGCCAAAGACGAGCAGAAACCGGGAACCACTCAGAAGCAGCAAAACTGGAATCCACACGAACACCATGCCGAAAACAACGGGGAACAAGTCCCGCCAGTACAACTGTGGATCAATATACAAGCGGGTGCCCAAGAGAAACGCCACGAGAGTCATGAGGATCAGCATTGACCGCAGCGAGAATTGCGGTCTTCCCCACCGGATGCCGAACCACTCCTTGTGCGAGTCGACAGCGACGCCAAAGGGCTCTAATCGCTCTGCCAGCACGTGGAGTATGTCATCATAGTCGGATTTCCTAGGTAAGAACGCACTTGAGAGCTTGAAACGTCCATCTCTGTGGGTCACGCGCAGCACGCGGCTTCGCGGATAGTTTACGAAATGGACCTCCTCAACTGCCGTAATCTCATTGTACGGCACGGATGTTCTGGTGAATGACGTCGGGGAACACGGTACATGAATGGCCCCATCCGTCAACACGACTTTCCGAAGCCGATAAACTCGATTTCGCACTTCGCGTCCCAGTAGGATCAGGCACATGATGAAACCTAATGCCAGGCAACCGATAGAAACCACCCGCTCAGAAGCGCCGACTCCATACGATGGAAGAGCAAGCCACCAACCAACAACACACGCAACGAAGGCCAAAACAAGTACGGTCACCCACCAAGGAGGCCCGTAGTCGAACTCCAGGCGGCGGGTGACTGTCGTCGATTCGGTTTCGCGTGTGTTTGCCATTTTCCAATCAGTAGTTGAACCGCAGCCCACGACGGCGGAGTTCGCTTGCCAAGGCCGCCGTCGTGGTATACTGCACCGCATTAAACCCGGCGGCTTGGGCGCCGGCAACGTGCTGGGCGAGGTCGTCGACGAAGAAGGTTTCTTGCGGCTCGACGCCGGCCAGTTCGGCGGCGGCGCGAAAGACGGTCGCGTCGGGCTTCATCGCTCCGATCCGGTAGCTCAGCGCGTGCACCGAAAACGCCTCGCCGACGATCCGGAACCGCCGCGCGCAGTGCTGCCAGTGGTTCTCGCAGGTGTTCGAGAGCAAGCCGAGCCGATAACCACCTTGTTGTAGCGACGCCACGACGGGCAGCATCGAGAGGTTCAACTCGAAGATGTCGCTGCCGGCGTGCAGCAAGGCGTCGAAGTCCGCTCGGGCGCCGGTTCGCTCGCAAAAGGTGTCGTGGAATTGGCGGCTGGTGATTTCCCCCGATTCAAGCTGTTGCTGCAGGCCGGCCTCGACGACAATAGCCTTCACCACCGCCGGCTCGATGCCCGCCACCTCGCCCATCTGCCGGAACATCCGCTCCGTGCTGAATGTGACCAGGACGTTGCCGAGATCGAAATAGAGGAACTTCATGGGTAATGATGAGTGCTGAATGAGGAATGCTGAATGAGGAACTCACGCCGCGTGGACGCGGCGGCGAAACAGTTGCGTTCATTTGGGCCGCCGTGCCTTCGGCGGCTAAACATGTATGTCGCTTCGTCGTTCATCCTTCTTTCCCTCCCCCCTACCCTTTCGCCGAACTGCTCCCTAGAATGTAGCGTTTTGTGCTCCAGCGCGAAAGGACACTCGTAACATGCGATCCGACACGATCAAACTGGGTGACGCCCGGGCGCCGCACCGCGGGCTGCTGCGGGCCTGCGGCGTCGGCGAGGACGATTTCGGCAAGCCGTTTATCGCCGTCTGCAACAGCTACACCGACATCATTCCGGGCCACGTGCATCTCCACGAGGCCGGCGAACTTGTCAAACAGGTTATTCGAGAAGCCGGCGGCGTGCCGTTCGTGTTCAACACGATCGGCGTCTGCGACGGGATCGCCATGGGCCACCCGGGCATGAAGTTTTCGCTGCCTTCGCGCGAGATGATCGCCGACTCGGTCGAGACGATGCTCACCGCCCACCGGTTCGACGGCGTGATCTGCATCCCCAACTGCGACAAGATCATCCCCGGCATGTTGATGGCCGCCGTGCGGTGCAACATCCCGACGGTCTTCGTCAGCGGCGGCCCGATGGAAGCCGGGAGAATGCCCGACGGCAAGACCGTCGACCTGATCGACATTTTCATCGGCACCGCGGCCCGCCAACGCGGCAAGATCAGCGCCGACGAGTTGCTGGCGATGGAGCAGATCGGCTGCCCCACGTGCGGCTCGTGCAGCGGGCTGTTCACGGCCAACAGCATGAACAGCCTGTGCGAAGCGCTGGGCATGGCGCTGCCCACCAATGGAACGCTCCTGGCGACCAGTGCCGAGCGTAGAAAACTCTTCCGCCGCGCCGCCGAGCGGATCGTCGAGATGACGCTCGATTTCGAGGAGAAAGGCGAAGGACATGGACTGCTGCCACGCGAGATCGTCACCACCGCGTCGGTCGACAACTCGATGGTGCTCGACATGGCCATGGGCGGAAGCACCAACACCGTGCTGCACATGCTCGCCGTGGCTAACGAGGCCGGCATCGACTACGACGTCGAACGGATCAACCGGCTCAGCCGCCGGACGCCCAACATCTGCAAGGTCGCACCCAGCAGCCGCTACCACATGGAAGACGTCCACAACGCCGGCGGCGTGCACACGATCCTCGGCAGCGTGAACCGCGGGCGCCCCGGGCTGCTCAACCTCGAATGCCCCACTGTCACCGGCAAGACGCTGGGCGAAAACATCGCGC
>JAUWWA010000412.1 GCA_030617125.1 Pirellulales bacterium
GAGAACGCGGGTTCCATAGTTCTGTGCGGCCCGCGGAACCCCTTCGTCCGGCTCGGCGAATTGCCCAACCATCTGCTCCACTCCTTGGTTCCATGCGACGTCCTGAGTGTCGCCGCACTGCAGCACCAGGAATCTCGTCTTCAGGACCGTGAGGAACTTACGCAGGTAAGCGTAGATATCTTCGTACATCGGGTCGAGGACGACCAGGTCGAATGGCTCGTTTGGCGGGCCGTCAAACGCGTCGCGCATGAGCTTCTGGCGCCCTTCTCCGGGGTACTTGTCAAAGCACAAACACTCGGACTTTTCTTTGAGACGCTTGCACAATTCCTTCGTTAGAAACGTGCCGGCGAATGGATCGTAAACCCTTGCGTTCGGTCGCAATCTGGGCAACACGTGCTCGATGGCATGTCGAAGTCCGGGGCTGGGTCCGACGTAATAGCCATTGCGGAACAAGACTTCGCTTAGCTGAAGCTCGGCGCACATGCGATGGAGCTCTCCGTCGCACCGGACGATGCGCTTGTCGAGGGCCTCATGCAACGGGAAGCGCTCCGCGGTTTTGCTGGTTGGCTCCGGCCAAGGATAGTCTGCCAATTTCCCCGGGGGAAGAATCTGGAGGCGAGCACCCGAAACCCCGAGCTTTGGTCCGATCACTTCCAGCAAGTGTCCCTGAAGCCGCTGCTGTCTCGGCCCGGTGTAGAGGTTTCGTTCTTTCCGATCCGCATCGTTAGCCCGTTGAGCAGACTCGATGTCGCGCATTCGTACGGCAATGTGAACGACCCGACGGCGCTGCTCTGATCGCAGGTCGTATTGCTCAACCACCCTGAAGCTGCTGGTGTCGACGATCTTGTCCATTAGATCGGGCGCGAAGAGTGCAAACGCTTGTTTGACGGCCTCAAGGCGTTCGTCAGCCGCAACATATTTCTCGCCCACGGCTTGCGACGCCAAGGCCAATTGGCCCAATTGCTTGGCGCTGCCCTCATAGTGCATGGCTAATCTTGCGTCCAGATTGACGCGCTTAAACAGTCGCGTACCTGCCTTTCCGACAAAATAGGCGGTGACGAACGGCCATAGGACGTCGAAAGCGCCCCAACTCAGCCAGATTAGCAGAATTCCGTCGAGGCGTGGGCCTCGGAAAACGGTCCAGGCCTGTATCCCGAACAACAGAAGAAACAGGGCGCCCGCGAAGGCGAGGAACGCTGCGCTCGCTACTAGAGTGTAGTACCATGCGCTGGAGTAATGAACGAATGAGCGAATCCTCTCCTCGCAAATCGCTTCGATCCAGACCCGATAGACCGAGCGGCCACCAAGCTGTTCTTCGCCCAGGGCTCGCACGCCGGTGATCGAGACGATTTCCTTCCGCAACCCGGCGATCTGTTTCTTAAAATGGCCGGCAAACGGCGGCAGCCAGTGATGGAAGTTCGCCACGTAACCAATAAGACCGAACAGCAGGACGACCACACCAAACCAGTCGAAGTCGTTGGCGACACTCAGCGGCTCGCCCGTTATGCGCCAATAGACGCGCTCCCAACATAATGCACCGATGAAGCCTGCTATCACCACGCGGATCGCGTCGCGAATAGGTATTTCGATCTGTGGCAGCACGGCTCTCTCCGGCCTGTCGGCGCACCGCGTCAGCAGCAATCGCCGAGGACGGCACAGGGTGTCCGAACGCGTTATGCACCAAAAGGGCGGGCCCGAGCAACTGGGCCAAAAGCGATTATGGTCTCTAAGTGAAAATGGGGCAAGCCGGTCGCGGTTCAACCGCGGCGCAGCATGTTTGAGTGTGACACCGCAAGGCGCTGCATTTATGTTTTCAGCGGCAGCGGTTTCCGCCGCCGCGGCGGGGCGATCGGACGATAGTACTGGTCACGCTGCTGGGGTTGCCAGCCGGCGACGGTGATCAGCCGGCGGATCTCCTGCTCGTTGAGGCGGTAGGTCGTGCCGGCGGCCGAGACGACGTTCTCTTCCATCATCACCGAGCCCATGTCGTTGGCACCGTAGAAGAGGGCAAGCTGGCCGATCTTCGGACCCATCGTCACCCAGCTCGACTGCAGGTTGGGGATGTTGTCCAGGTATAGCCGGGCGATCGCGAGCAGCTTCAGATACTCGTGCGCGTCGGCCAGGAACAGGTGTTCGCCGTCGGGGACGCGCGCCGATACGCCCGCAGGGCGGGATGCCGCGCGGGTTGAAGCCAGCAGCTCCTCCTCGGCCGACGAGACGTCGGCCGCTACATGCTGTGTGGGACCGGTTTCTAACCGGTCGGCTCGGCCGGTGCGGGGCCCGGCCGCTACGTCCTCCTCCTCGGCCGACGAGACGTCGGACGCTACATTGCCTTCGTGGCTGGCGGGCGGGACGCCCGCACTCCCCTGTGGGACCGGTCTGTCACCGATCGATCCGGCGGGCGGGACGCCCGCACTACCCTCCGGCGGCTGCTTCCAGCGCCCCAGCGGCGTGCCCTCGGGCTGGAACGGCCAGTGGATGAAAGCGATGAAGCCGCCGGTCTCGTCCTGCAAGTCGCGCAGCCGGCGCATGTGCGCGATGCGTTCGGGGATCGTCTCGATGTGCCCGAACATCATCGTGCAGCTCGTCTTCATGCCGAGCTGATGAGCCTCACGCATCACTGCAAGCCATTCGTCGGTGAGCGTCTTGCCCTGGCCGATCTTGCGGCGGACGCGATCGACGAGGATCTCGGCCCCGCCGCCGGGGATCGTGTCCAGCCCCGCCTCGCGCAGCCGCAGCAACACGTCGCGCAGCGGCATGCGAAAGACCTGATGGAACGCCCAGATTTCCGGCGGGCTGAACGCGTGAATGTGGATGCTTGGGTAGTCCTTCTTGACGAAGCGCAGCAGGCCGAGGTACCACTCGAACGGCCGC
>JAUWWA010000364.1 GCA_030617125.1 Pirellulales bacterium
AGTGAGCCGAGACGGGTGTGGGAGAGGTCGTGTCTCAGCGGCGTGCAGCCGACGCAACCGGAGGTCGCATTTGGGGCGGATCTAATGCAAGAAGAGTCGGAATTCGCTGCCGAAGTCTACGGGGAAGCCTCGGTACTCTCTCGGGTCGAAACGGATGGTCTGGTCGTCGATTGTCCAGCACACTTGGCGCGGCTCGCTGGTGCCGATGGGCACGGGCATCGTGCCCGGCGGAACGGTAGCCACAACAACCACTTGACGGTCGGCAACCGCGCCGTCGTTGGAAACCCGGACCTCATAGGTTAACTCCCGACCCAGGCGAACCGGATCGCGCGGGTCGGTCACCTTCATGTCAGGCCTGTTGAAGTTACGGCGTGCCCCGCCTATTGTGATTGAACTGGGGTTGGGGCGGGGGCGGGAATGCGAGACTGTATCCGCGGCCCTGGCTCATTTCTGAAGGCACGCGGTGATGTCGGCCCATCACTGAAGGTAGGCGACGCTGTTGGCTGAAGTTGCGAGGCAGCAGGTGGCGTTTTGACATCGACGTGCACGGCGGCGATCCCAAACAAGCCGTCGGCATCGCGGACCTCGACGGCGTGACTGAACTCGCCGGGTTGCACGGCGGTGAACGTTAGGCTGATTTCATGCGACCGGCCGGGGGGAAGGCCGCTCAGTTCGCGAACGATGGGACTCGGCCCGTCGGCATGCTTTAGTTCGGGAGTGAAGAAACTTCTGACGACGAGTCTGCCGGTCGCCGCGTGGCTGCAATTCGTAATAACGATCCCAAACGCCACCTGTTCGCCAACGAGTGCTTCTCTCGGGCCTGCAATCTTCACGCCCCCTTCGAGTGCCTTCCAGATTCTCACTGTTCCGTCTCGAGACACGCTGACGATCCGCGTGCCGTCCGGGCTGAAGGCCATCCTCAACACAGGTAGTGTGTGGCCGCGCAGCGTGAGAGGCTCTCGGCCGCTTTCAGCGTCCCAGACCTTTGCCGTGCCGTCATAAGACCCGCTGATGATCCGCTTGCCGTCCGGGCTGAAGGCCACACTCAACACCAAGCCCTCGTGGCCGCGCAGCGTGAGCAGGTTTAAGTGGCACAGACGCTTGAGGTAGCCCCATTCCCAGTGTCGCACGTATGCTGGGCAAGCATCCAGAAGACGCTCGGCTTCGCTCACTCTCCCTGCCAACCAGCTCTGGTCAGCAAGTGCAATCTGAGCGTAGTACCAGTATTGTTCAGCACGGTTTCTTTCGCCTTCTGCCCGTTTGCGCTCCTGCTCGGCCCATTTCTTCCGCGCCGTGGCCTCGCTGGCGTTTTTGTCGGCGCGCTCCGCGTTAGCGATCGCCCGCTGCGCTTCGCCATCAGCGCGATTCTTCTCAGCGATAGCGTCCCTCGCCCGCGCCGCCGTCTCGATGGCGAAACAGGAGGAAATCGCCGTACCAGCGAGCAGCGCAGAGAGGAGTGCTGCCGCCAATGCCGCCACGACCGGCCTCCGCTTGCACCAGCGCCAGCCACGCTCGAACCGGCTGATCGGCCGGGCATCGATCGGCTCGCCGCGCAGATGCCGCTGCAACTCGTCGGCCAGGGCTAGGGCGGTTGGGTAACGGCGATCCGGGGTCTTCTCCAGGCACTTCAGGCAAATCGTTTCCAAATCACGGTGGATATGACTGTCCAGTTTTCGCGGGCTGGGCGGGTCGTCCTCAATGACTTGACGCAACAACATCCGCACGTTGCCGCGGAAAGGACGCTCACCGGTGAGTAGCTCGAAAAGAATGACACCCAGCGAGTAGACGTCGGCCGTGCGGTTGGCCTCGTGCGCGGCGCCCTTGGCCTGCTCGGGCGACATGTAGGCCGGGATACCGAGGACCGCGCCGTCGACGGTCATTGTGATCTCGCTCGCCTCTCGCTTCGCCAAGCCAAAATCCATTACGTACGGCTTGCCCGTGCCGTCGATCATGATGTTGGCCGGCTTGAGGTCGCGGTGGATTACGCCATGCTCGTGGGCATCGTGCAGCGCTTCGGCAATCGTTGCGCACAGCTCGGCAACCTTGCGATGCGTGGGCTTCTGCCCTTCTACCCACTCATCGAGCGGGAGCCCTTCGATAAAGTCGCTGACGATGTAGACCGTGTCGTCTTCGACCCCCACCTCGTGAACGCTAACGATGTTGGGATGCCGAAGTTGGGCCGCCGCCCGGGCCTCGCGCAGAAACTTCTCGGTTTCGTCGCGGGTGAGCTGGCTCTTACGAGGGATCTTGACCGCCCGGATGCAATCCAGCTTTGTGTCCTTCGCCTTCCAGACTGACCCGAACGCCCCGGTTCCCAAGCACTCGATCAACTCGAAATGGGCGATCTTTCGCGGCTGCGCCCGTGCTTCCTCAGGGCGGGCTTCGTCGCCAACCAGGTCGAACTTGCTGCCACAGCTCGAGCAGGTGATCTCGCCCAGCGGTGCGTCGTCGACGATCTCGACGTGGTTGTGACAGTGCGGACAGCGGACGTGCAGGACCCACGGCTGAACTTGTGGGTCCGTGCCGGTCTCGGGGTTGCTCCGCCTTTCGGTGTCCACGCCTGAGAGTTCCTGATCGGTCTGCCGCAGCAGTTCGCTCAGCGAAGGGTGCTGCTGTCCACAGGCGGTGAGGTATTCTTCGTGTCCCGGCTGGTCGCCCCACCGATGTCTTACGTAATACTCCTGGCCGATCAACTCGATGGGCAGTTGTTCCACCGAACCCAACGCCGCAAACCGGGCCACGTAGTCGGCCAGCCGCGGTTGCGGCGGCAATTCAGCTTGATCGAGCGTTTTGTTGTCCGCCCCGTGTTCAGCCGCCGACCGCCAGCGAACTTTTGACCAAACGGGAGTATGGACAATGTCTCAACCAACCGTGAAACCGGCTGAACCGAAAACCGAAAACCCGAAGCAGTTTGCCGCTTTTGTCGGACTGGATTGGGCCGACCAGAAGCACGACTTGAGCCTTAGCGCGGCAGGCTCCGAAAAAGTGGAATACAGCGTGCTGGAGCAATCGCCCGAGGCGATCGAGCAATGGGCCGGCGAGCTGCGGCGACGTTTCGGCGGAAAGCCCGTGGCTATCTGTGTCGAGCAGAGTCGGGGTGCCTTGATCCACGCTTTGATGAACTAGGAGTTCCTGGTGATCTTTCCGCTGGCGCCGGCCCGACTGGCGAACTACCGCCAGGCGGTCAACTCCAGCGGCGCCAAGGACGATCCGACCGACGCCAACTTGCTCTGGGACTATCTGGTCCGCCATCGCGATCGACTGGTGGCCTGGAAG
>JAUWWA010000255.1 GCA_030617125.1 Pirellulales bacterium
CACCGTCCATCCCGACCAGGTGGCCGAATGGGTCAAGCGCGACATGGGCCGGCCGACCTATCACCGGCCGATCCACGGCACGCATTTGCCGCCCGAGGTGATTCAGGCGTGCATCCTCCGGAAGCTTCGGTCCGACGCCGTCGCGACGCTCGCCGGCGACACCCGCGTGGTGATCACCGTGCCGGCCTACTTCGACGAGCCGCGGCGCAAGGCGACCGCCGACGCCGGCGACATGGCCGGCCTCAGCGTGTTGGACATCGTCAACGAGCCAACCGCCGCCGCGCTGGCCTTCGGCGAAACGCTCGGATACCTCTGTGCGGACGATACCGGCGCCAAGCAGTCGATGGTCGTCATGGTCTACGACCTTGGCGGAGGCACTTTTGACGTCACACTGCTGAAACTCGCGCCGGGGATCATCCAGACGATCGCCACCGACGGCGACGTGCAACTCGGCGGCCACGATTGGGATGAGCGACTGGTCAATTACGTGGCCGAATCGTTCCAGAAATCGCACGGCGTGGATCCCCGATCAGACCCGGCCGCCTTGAATCGGTTGTACAATGCCGTTGTCGAAGCCAAGCACACACTCAGCGCCCGCGGCCGGGCTTCGGTCCGGATCCATTGCGACGGCAAGACCAACAAAACCGAAATCACCCGTGACCTGTTTGTCGAACTGACCGCCGATCTGCTCGAACGCACCTCGTATACCACCCGCCAACTGCTCGCCGACGCCAAGATGGATTGGGACGACATCGAGCGCGTGCTGCTGGTGGGCGGATCGACGCGGATGCCGATGGTCTCCAAAATGCTCGAGAAGCTTTCCGGCATCACGTCGGACCGGACGGTCAACCCGGACGAAGCCGTTGCCCGAGGCGCCGCCCTGTACGCCGGATACCTGTTGGCCAAGCAGGCGAAGGCAGGTCCACTGGCAACCGTCCAGGTCAGCAACGTCAACGCACACAGCCTGGGCGTCGAAGGCATCGATCGGCAAACCTTGCGCAAGACGAACGTGATCCTCATCCCCCGCAACACGTCCTTGCCGGCGAAGTTCACCGAGCGCTTCGCCACCAAGTCGGAAAACCAGCGTTCGATCGCCATCGAAGTTCTTGAGGGCGAAAGTTCGCTGCCGGGCGAATGTACGACGATCGGGCGGACCGTGATCCACAACCTGCCCAGCGGACTCCCCAAGGGCTGGCCGGTGGAAGTCGCCTTCGAGTACGCCGCCAACGGCCGGCTGAGCGTTCAGGCGATCGTGCCGGGAACCCACCAGCAAGCAACGCTGGAACTCGAGCGCGCCGTCGGGCTCTCCAGCGAGGGAGTCCAGCGATGGAAGCAGCCCGTCACCTCACAGGCCGGATTCGACTCCTTCGAGGCGATGGTCCTGGAGGTCGTCGGCGAGATGGAAGCCGAATCGCCGTCGACCGTCCCCCGGGCCGGGGCACCGCCGCAGCCGGCACCCAAGACACAACCCGCAGCTGAGAAACCAAAGCAGCCAAAGCCCACACCCGAGAACCCTCCAGAGTCCGATGAGCCGCTGCCAGCGGTAGAATCGTCCGATGACAAGCAAACACCACGCACAAGCGTTATGCTGCGCTGTGTGTTCAGCATCCTCTGGTACGCAAGCTCCGCGATCCTGGGCCTGGGGTTGGGGTATCTGCTGCTGTCGCTGATCCTCCACGAGACGTTTCCTTTGCCCTTGTAGTGCGGCGCCGTGACGTTGGATATAATGACCTCTTCGGTTCGAATGGCTCACAAAGACTCATCGTGAGCCGATTCATCGGGTCGTGCCAGTTGAATCGGTTAAGAACCGCATGAATGCGGTCACTACAGACGATGTGGAACCGCGTGAATGCGGTTACTGCGAACGACATGACCAAGCCTGCCATACCTGCCGTTGGCATCGATTTGGGCACCACGTTTTCCGTGGTGGCCCGACTCGACGAACACGGCCAGCCGACCACGCTGATCAACGCCGAGGGCGACCGTGTCACGCCCAGCGTGGTGCTGTTCGACGCCGACGACATCGTGATCGGCAAGGAAGCCCTCAAGGCGATGGCCACCGAGGCGGAACACGTCGCCGAATGCTCCAAGCGCGACATCGGCCACCGCGTCTTCCATAAGGTCTTCCAGGGTCGGCAGTATCCGCCCGAGGTCATCGAGGCCTGGATCCTCGATAAAGTCCGTAGCGACGCCGTGCAGCAGATCGGCGACTTCTCGAAGGTCGTCATCACCGTGCCGGCCTACTTCGACGAAGTCCGCCGCAAGGCCACGCAGGACGCCGGCTACATGGCCGGGTTCGAGGTGTTGGATATCATCAACGAGCCGACCGCCGCGGCCGTGGCCTTCGGATTCCAGCAGGGATTCCTCGACGAGGCCGGCGGCACGCGCGAGCCCCGCCGCATCCTCGTCTACGACCTCGGCGGCGGCACCTTCGACGTGACCGTCATGGAAATCCGCGGCACCGAGTTCATCGCCCTGGCCACCGACGGCGACGTCCGGCTGGGCGGCTACGATTGGGACCAGCGACTGGTCGACCTCGTGGCCGAGAACTTCATCCGCGAGCATTACGTCGATCCCCGCGAAGATCCCGGCACCGCCGGCAAGCTCTGGCGGGAATGTGAAGACGCCAAGCGAACGCTCTCCGCCCGGAGCAAGGCCTCGGTGGCGTGCGACTGCCGGGGCTTCGCCTCTCGCGTGGAAATCTCCAAAAAACAGTTCGAGGAGGCCACGCAGGATCTGCTCGACCGCACCCGCTTCACCACCGAACAGACGCTCAAGGCGGCCGGATTGGATTGGGACAACATCGAGCGCGTGCTGCTGGTCGGCGGCTCCACGCGGATGCCCATGATCCGCGACATGCTCCGGGAGCTTTCCGGCAAGGCGCCCGACGCCTCGGTCGCGGCCGACGAGGCCGTCGCCCACGGCGCAGCGCTCCGCGCCGGGTTACTGCTGGCCGAAAGCCTGGGCGAACCGCCCGCCTTCAGCATCCAGAACGTCAATTCCCATAGCCTCGGCGTGGTGGGAACCGACCGGCTGACCAATCGGCGCCGCAACGGGATCCTCATCCCGCGAAACACCCCTCTGCCGGTCACCGGCAAGCGGACCTTCACGACCTCGAAGGCCGCCCAGAAGTCGATCCTCGTGCAGATCGTCGAGGGTGAAAGCCCCTCGGCCGACGATTGCACCGAGATCGGTAAGTGCACCGTCCGCGATCTGCCGCCGAATCTGCCGATGAACTCGCCGGTCGACGTACTCTTCCACTACGAGCCCAACGGCCGGCTCCAGGTCAAGGTCACCGTGCCCAAAACCGACCGCACCGTCGAGACCGAGATCGTCCGCGAGAACAGCCTCAGCAAAGAACACATGGACGGCTGGCGGCAATACATCTGCGGCAAAGAGCCGACGGATTATCGGTAGCCAGTCGCCGACAAGTGGGGCAGGCATCCGCCAAGTGAGGCTTGCCCCACTACCTCGCCTGCCTAATGTCACCCCACCTCCGTTTCGCGTTTTCGTCCTTTCGAGCTTTCGTGATTCCCTCGTCGCCAAGCGCGACACTCACGATCATGGGTACCCAGGGTTCCGTCAAGCACTCCGCCACGGGATGCCTCCCGATGCCGAACGAACAGCGACAGATGCTAGATGCCGTCTTGAAGTTGATGAAAACACTCTCCCCTCGTCCGGGGTAAAAGGGTATCTCGTGCTTCAGTCTGACCAAGTACGTTTCGGCCTAGAAAATACGGCGTTTCCCGACGTTCGGAGATCGCCTATCCGTTGCTGGAAGGTTAATACTAAACACCTCTCCCTACCAAATCAGACTATGGGGAGGGACCACACTTCCATTAAATGACCCCTTATCTTCTCCCTCTGCCTATTCACTTGAGAGTAGTTCTTCGATCTTAGGTTGCATCTGTTTGAGCTTCTCAATGTATTGCTCGGCTAAGTAGACCGGGCTATGTTGCATCCATTCCCTTGCTGTTGACGGCGGTCCAAGACTGCGGCGCGGGGCGGCCGAATTCTGCAGCGCTGGGTTACTGAAGGTCTCCTCAGGGAACTATTTATGTCGCGGAATGATTCGGGGTGATACTCAGCGACCGCCTCGCCGTCGCTTGGCTTCTTGTAGGCGGTAGCTCTCGCCCTTGGTTTCCAGGATGTGGCAGCGGTGCGTCAGCCGGTCCAGGGCGGCTC
>JAUWWA010000415.1 GCA_030617125.1 Pirellulales bacterium
CATGGGGCGCGCGTCGGCCGGCGGCGTCGACGCCATGATCGCGGTGGTGGAGCCGGGCATGCGAAGCGTGCAGACCGCCACGCGACTACGCAATCTGGCCGCGGACATCGGAATCAAGCAAACCTTCGTCGTCGCGAACAAGATCCGCGAGCAGTACGAAAGCGACCTGCTTGAGCAAGCACTGAGCGAGCAAACCATAATTGGAACACTTCCCTTTTCCGCCGAGTTGGCCCGCGCCGACCTGGAAGGACGCCCGATCGACGTCGAGGATCAGGCTTTTGCCGAAGCCGTCGGCCGCATTGGGGAAGCATTAGAAAAAGAGTTGGACGCTCGGCAGACCACGGCAGAGTAACCCGTGCCGGGGCGGTCCCCACGTCGGTGGCCGCATGCCGTCCGTAATGCGAACCGCGAAAGGAGACCTTCATGGCTGAGCGGAAACGACGTTCGGTCGATCCAGCCGCGCTGGCGATGATCGACGTGGCAGGCGATGCCGGTATTCGAACCGCGTGGGATCGACTCGAATCCCAGGAGCCCCAGTGTGGTTTCGGCAAACTGGGTATCTGTTGCCGGAACTGCTTTATGGGACCTTGCCGAATCGATCCCTTCGGCGATGGTGCCATGGAAGGCATTTGCGGCGCCACGGCCGAGACGATCGTGGCCCGCAACCTTTTGAAGCACGTCGCCGCCGGCGTGGCTGCCCACAGCGACCACGGCCGCGAGATCGTCACGGCCCTGGCACTGGCCGCCGAAGGCAACTCCGACGCGTACAAGATTCGCGGGCCGAGGAAGCTCCGCCGCCTGGCCGACGAGTACGGCATCGCCCAGGAGGGCCGTAGCGACGAGGAGGTCGCCAAAGACCTGGCGGAATTCTTGCTGGCCGAGTTCGGCAGACAGGACGGCCTGCTGGCGAACGTCGCCCGGGCTCCCGAGCAGCAGAAGAAGAATTGGACCGCCGCCGGGGCCGCTCCGCGCGGCGTCGACCGCGAGGTCGTCACCGCGATGCACATGACGAACATCGGTGTCGACAACGATGCCGAGCACCTTCTTTTGACGTCGGCGCGAACGGCCCTGGCCGACGGTTGGGGCGGCTCCATGATCGCCACCGACGTCTCCGACGTGCTGTTCGGCGAACCGCATCCCTTGCGATCGCGCATGAACCTGGGCGTGATCAAGGAAGACGAAGTCAACATCCTCGTTCACGGCCACGAGCCGACGCTTTCCGACGTGCTGGTGGCCGCCGCCAGCGATCCGGAACTGGTCGCCGAGGCCCAGGCCGTCGGCGCCAAGGGTATCGGACTTGCCGGCATCTGCTGCACGGCCAACGAAATCCTCATGCGTCACGGCATCCCGATCGCCGGCAACTTCCTCCAGCAGGAACTGGCCGTGATGACCGGCGCGATCGACGTGATGCTGGTCGACGTGCAGTGTGTGTTCCCGTCGGTCACCGACCTCCAGAAGTGTTTCCACACGAAGATCATCTCGACCAGTCCCAAGGCCAAGTTTCCCGGCGCCACCGACATCGAGTTCCACGAAGAACATGCCATGGAGACCGCCAAGCGGATCGTCCGCGTGGCCATCGACAATTACAAGAACCGCGATCCGGCACTGGTGAAGATCCCCGACGTCCAGGAGAAGCTGGTGGCCGGATTCACCACCGAAGTGGTCTCCGACATCCTCGGCGGGAAGTACCGGCCCAGCTATCGGCCGCTCAACGACGGTATCCAGACGGGCCGGCTGCGGGGCGTGGCCGGGGTGGTGGGCTGCAACAATCCCAAGTTCCCGCACGACGAGTCCCACCTGGCCATCGTCAAGGAACTCATCCGCAACGACGTGCTGGTGCTGCAGACCGGCTGTAGCGCGATCGCCTGTGGAAAAGCCGGTCTCCTGTCGCCCGAGGCGGCCAAGGCGCATGCGGGCGAGGGGATCCAGGAGATCTGTCGCGCGGTGGGCATCCCGCCCGTGCTGCACATCGGCAGTTGCGTCGACAATACCCGCATCTTCACCGCGTGTGCCGAGATGGTCGCCGAAGGCGGCATCGGCGATTCGTTCGACAAACTGCCGGTGGCCGGCGCCGCGCCCGAATGGGTGAGCGAGAAGGCGATTGCCATCGGGATGTATTTTGTGGCCAGCGGTATTTTCGTGGTCATCGGCCAGCCGCTGCCGGTGAAGGGCAGCCCGTTGGTCGAGGAGATGTTGACTAAGAGTTTCGAGGAGCACTTTGGCGCAACCTGGGCGTTCCAGAGCGACCCGATCAAGGCCGCGCACCTGATGATCGACCACATCGACCGCAAGCGTGCCGACTTGGGACTTCCGCCGCCGATGTATCGCGTTCCCTACGAACCGAAAACGGCGGAAGCCGAACGGGTCGGCCCCGGCGCGGCCGGGATCGCGTTGACGGCGGAGGCCGATGGCGAACCGGTGGCGGCGGCGATTTCCGGCGGCTGCCGTGGACCGGCGCCCGATTGACGCAGCCCGACCGATCCCCGCTTGAGGTCCCATCCGGATAATTCGACAGCCTCGCGTCACTGCCAACTGGGCTAGGGCGCGAAGGAGCAAGGGGCAGAACCAGCCCGCGGCCGGTGGGGCCGTGGCACTGAAATCTGAGAGGAAAACGAACCGTGAAACGTATCGTCGCCGATCCGAGGAGATGCTTGGCCTGCCGGGCGTGCGAGCTGGCCTGCGCGCTTGCCCATGCCGAGACGGACGATCTGGTCGAGGCGTTGTTCGAGCAGGGCGAGAAGCCGCGGATCTACATCGAGTCGGCCGGCGAGGTCGCCGTGCCGCTGCAATGCCGCCACTGCGAGGACGCTCCTTGCGTACGGGTCTGCCCTTCGGGCGCGCTGTCGCGAC
>JAUWWA010000306.1 GCA_030617125.1 Pirellulales bacterium
CTTCTGCCAGTTGGGTTCGGAGATCAAACGTCGTTCACCGGCCCCGCATACCCTGGTTGCGGGTCTGTGTAACGATTACATTGGATATTTGCCGACCCGAGAATCGTTTCAGCAAGGCGGCTATGAAACGACCACCGGCAGCACCTTCTATGAAGCCGGCTCCGCGGAACGGATCGTGGCGTCGGCATTGGTGCAGTTGGAGGAGATCGTTTCGACAACGGACAACGAGGCGTTGTCGAGCGTGCCCAGGAACTCCGCTTGAAACACGAGGCAACCGTGCCATGGTCAAACAGGTGATGCGCCGCGCCGCCGGCGATAACGAGTACCTGCATCAGGATTTTCACGGCGCACTGAGTGCGGGCCTGGAATATCTGCACGAAAAGTACGGCGAAGAAGCGGTGCGCCGGTACCTTTGGCAGTTTGCTCGAACGTTCTATGCCCCGCTGACTGAGGCCGTCGAGCGCCGGGGGCTGGTTGCTCTCGAAGAGCATTTCCGCGAGGTTTATTCCTTGGAAGGGGGCGAGGTTCGTTTCGTCTTGTCGGAGGATGAACTGCGAATCGAGGTGGATGCGTGCCCGGCGGTAACGCACATGCGCCGGCGCGGATACCCCGTCGCCCGACTCTACCGCGAGACGACCGAGACCGTGAACCGGGCCATCTGCCATCAAACGCCTTTTGCCGCCGAGTTGCTCCAATACGACGACGAGACCGGTCGCAGCATTCAGCGGTTCTATCGGAGCAGATCATGATTTCTTGCACCGAGTTCATTCCAGCCTACAGCGAGCTGTTCAAGTTTCTCGAAGCGCAAGGCGGCCGGCGGGCCGTGGACGACTTCTGGAAATATCTGGCCGATGGTTTCTTGGGAAACCTTAAGAGCGCGGTCGAGCAGCACGGGCTGCGCGGCTGCTGGATCTACTGGAGTCATACGCTCAACGAAGAGGCCGCGGACTTCACCATGGAACTGGATGAAGACGCCGGCCAGTTCCGGATCATCTTGCACCATTGTCCTTCCAAGGCCCGGCTCATCGAACTGAAGCACGTCGAGCCGTATCACGACTACTGTCGGCATTGTGACGTCCTTTACCGCCATGTGCTCGAGCCGCTCGGCTACCGGTTCACGATCGACCGGTCTCGATGCGACGAGGCGCATTGCACCGCCACCATCACGGCGCAGGCCGGTGGAGAAGAACATTGAGGTTTGCCAAACACGCTGAAGGCTGAACCGCAACAGGCGCGCCTCGCGCGAGGCAATCACAACCGAACCCCTGTCCTAATCATCGAAAGGAAACACCCCATGTCTGAGAAGCTGGCGATAAGCGGCGGCGCCGCGATTCTGAAACGAGAGGACTACAAGAACTGGCCGGTGATAACGGACGACGATCGCAAGTTCGTGGGCGAGGTCCTGGACAGCGGTATCGTGGCCGGCGGCACCGGGCCCCAGGTCATCGCCCTCCAGGAGGAATGGGCCAAGTTCGTCGGCGCCAAGCACTGCCTGACCACGGGCAGCGGCACCGCGGCGCTACACATGGCCTTAGCGGCCGTGGACGTCGGTCCCGGCGATGAGGTGATCGTGCCCGCCTACACCTTTCTGGCCACGGCCTCGTGCGTCGTGCACCAGATGGCGATCCCGATCTTCGTCGATATCGAACCGAAGACCTACACGATCGACCCGACCAAGATTGAGGCGGCCATCACCGAGCGGACCAAGGCCATCATCCCCGTTCACATTCAGGGGTGCCCGGCCGACATGGATCCCATCCTCGAAATTGCCAAGAAGCACCATCTGCACGTCATCGAGGATGCGTGTCAGGCGCACGGATCCATGTACAAGGGCCGCATGTGCGGCACCATCGGGGTGGCGGGGGCGTTCAGCCTCAACAACCTGAAGAACCTCTGCGGCGGCGAGGGGGGGCTGTTCGTCACTAACGATGAGCACGTGCTGAAGAAAGGCGACCTGATCCGATACTTCGGCGACGAATGCGATGAAAAGACGCTCCGGCAGAAGTACAACTCGTCCATTCTCGGCTACATGTATCGCAACCAGGAACTGCCGGCGGCACTCGCCCGCGGACAGCTCAAACACCTGAATGAATTCAACGATACGCGCATCCGCAATTCCGAGCACCTCAGCCGTGAGCTGGGCAAGATCCCGGGCGTCATTCCCCCCTTCCGTCCGCCCGACTGCAAGCACGTCTACTGGTTCTACGCAGTCCGCTTCGACCCGCAAGCGGCCGGCATCGATGCGGACCCCCGCCGGTTCCGGATCGCCATGGAAAAGGCCCTCTTCAAGGAAGGCGTGCTGGTCGGTCAGTGGCAGGTCATGCCGACGCCGGCCCAGGACGTCTTCCAGAGCATGATCGGCATAGGCGACCGGTACCCGTGGGCGATCAATGAGGCCAAGGGCATCACCTACAAGTACGATCCCAGCGACTACCCGGTGGCCCAGATGTACTGCGACACCTACACCAACGTGCATTCCATCCACCCGCCCAACGGTCTGAAGCTGAACGAGAAGATCGTCGCGGGATTCCACAAGGTCTTCGGCAATCTTGGCGAGGTGATGGACCACGCGGACGACGACATCCAACCGGGCTTCGACGGCGCGCTCTACGGCGTGGGTTGATGCCCGAGAGAACGTTGCACATGGGGAGAGTATTAGCCATGCAAAGCAGAGGACTGTTCGGCAAGAAGTACCTCGACATCCAACAACGGGTACGGGACATTCCGCCGCCCGACGAGGATCACGTCCTTGTCAAGGTCCGGGCCTGCGGCGTCTGCGGCACCGACGTCAATTTCGTCCGCGATTGGGCGGACGAGGCCATGCCGCTGGGCCATGAGATTTCGGCCGAGGTCGTCGAGGTGGGCAAGAATGTCACCACGGTCAAGCCCGGCGACAGCGTGATCGTCGAGGACTGCACCATGTGCGGGGTTTGTGAAGACTGCAAGAGCGGCCAGCCGCAGTTCTGCCGCAACATGTACGACATGGAGGGGCAGCCCGGCATGGGCGAGTACCTGTCGGTCCGCTTCAACAGCCTCGACAAGTACGAGGGCCTGGACCACGTCTCGGCCTGCTTGACCGAGCCGTTGGCCGTGTCGCTTACCTCGGTCCTGAACGCTCAGGTCCCGCTCGGCGGCAGCGTAGCCGTGCTGGGGCCGGGGCCGCTGGGCTTGATGTCCGCCCGGGTGGCCAAGCTCCACGGCGCCGGGTACGTGGTCATCACCGGGCTGCCCGCCGAAAACCCGCGCGAACGCGCCCGCCTCGAACTCGCCGCCAAGTTCGGGTGTGACGATTTTATCGAGGTCGGCAAGCAGGACGTGGAGGCCGAAGTCAAAAGGAAGTTCCCCAAGGGCGTCGACAGGGTCATCGTCTCCTCACCGCCCGAGAGCATGGTCGACGCTTTGAAGATCATCAAGTTCGGCGGGATCATCACCTTCTACGGCCTGCATTTCGGCGGCAAGAGCACGATCCCCGTGGACATCAACGACCTGATCTTCCGAAAGATCTCGCTGATCCCCACCTTTGCCGAGCCGGCGATCAACTTCCCGGTCTCCAACCGGCTGCTGCGCGACGGGCTGGTCGACGCCTCCGCGCTGGTGAGCCATACCTTCGGCTTCGATCAAGCGCGGGATGTCATGGAAGGGATCATCGACGGCGCCGAGCCGATCATCAAGGCCGTGATGTTGCCCCACGGCGAGTAAGCGAGAGTCCTGAAAAAACCGTGAACGGTTCCCC
>JAUWWA010000154.1 GCA_030617125.1 Pirellulales bacterium
CCACGACCTGATCCCCTCGATCATCGGCACACGCCGGGTCTTCGCGTATCCATTCATGGATGAAAACCGCAAGCAGGACGCTTACTGGCGCGACGTGGGCACGCTCGACGCCTACTACGAGGCCAACATGGACCTCATCTCGGTCGATCCGCAACTGAACATGTATGATCGGCACTGGCCGATCCGTACGTATCTGCCGAATTTTCCCCCGCCGAAATTCGTCTTCGCCGAGAAGGGGTCGCCGGCACGCCGCGGACAGGCCGTCGACAGTATCATTTGCCTCGGGTCGATCGTCTCCGGAGGCCAGGTCGAACGATCGATCATCGGGTTCGATGTGCGAATCAACAGCTACGCCCACGTCGAGGATTCCATCCTCTTCGACGGCGTCGACGTCGGCCGCCACGCGAAGGTCCGCCGCGCGATCATCGACAAGGGCGTCCGAATCCCCGCCGGAATCGAGATCGGCTACGACCACGAGTTGGACCGCTCCCGCGGGTTCACCATCACCGAGTCGGGCGTGACGGTGATCGCCAAGAGCGACGGCGTGGAACGCTTCCCCGCACGAGCCCAGTCATAGAGCCGCTTTGCGGTGGTCGCCCCAGGCACAAAGCCGTTCTGCGGTGGTCGCGCCGAGCCAAGAAAGGTTGTCGCATTCGACGGCCTCCCATGTCACTGATTTCGTGACAAACATGGTGACATTCTTGGAGAAGATCGTCGCAAATCAAGTCGGGGCGAGAGGATTTGAACCTCCGACCCCCTGCTCCCAAAGCAGGTGCGCTAGCCAGACTGCGCCACGCCCCGATCCTCTCTTATTGTACCACCTGATCGCGGGAGCCAAAGGGGGAGGCGTTTCAAGAGGAAAAAGGCAGGGAGAATAGGGAAAGAGGGAAAAGGACAAATCGAGAGAGCCAAATCCTTCTTTCCCTCTTTTCCGCCTAGACATCGCCTCAATTGCGCTCAGCGGTTGCCTTCCGTTTAGCCCGCATGGATCTTGATTTCCCGTGCCTCCGGGTCGGTGAGCTGGCGACGGAGTCGCTCGAACTCGTCGTGATTGCGGAAGTGGATGGTCAGCTTGCCGCGGCCGCGGACGTTGTGGGTGATCTTCACTTTCATGCCCAACGCCGCTCGCAACTCTTGTTCCAAGGCCATCAAGTGCTCGTTCCGTGGGCGGCTTCGGCGTGGTTTCTCGCCACCGGCGGCGGCGGCGGCGCTGTCGGCGACAAGCGCCAACGAGCCATCGTCGGCCGCGTCGAGCGTCTCCTGCACCAGTGCCTCGGTCTGCCGGACGTTCAATGCCTCGCGTTGGATCCGCTCGGAGAATGCGATCTGTTCGCGCTCGTCGCCCAACGGCAGCAGCGCCCGGGCGTGGCCCTGGGTGATTCGGCCGCCGCGAATGGCGTCCTTGACCGGCTCGGGAAGCTCCAACAGCCGGATCAAATTGGCAATCGTCGAGCGGTCGAGCTTCAACCGCCCGGCCAACTCCTCCTGGGTGCAGTCGTATCGCTCGAGATATCGCTGGAACGAGGCCGCTTTTTCGAGGGGGTTGAGGTCCCTCCGTTGGAGGTTTTCGACGATGGCCAACTCGGCCATTTGGCGGTCGTCGGCCTCGACGATGTTGGCCGGCACGTCGACCCAGCCCGCCTGCCGTGCCGCCCGAAGCCGCCGCTCGCCGGCGATCAACTGGTAGCGGTCCTCCACGCGGCGGACCACGACCGGCTGCAACAGCCCGTGCGTCTCGATGCTTTCGGCCAGCGACTGCATCTCGGCCGGGTCGAAGTCCTGTCGCGGCTGGACCGGGTTGCTGTCGATCTGCGTCACGTCGAGTCGCAGCGCCGCCGTGGGAGGCGATTGCGTCGGCACGGCCGGCATTGATTCGGCCGGCTGCACCGACTCTATCGGCGGACGCTCCATCGGCAAACCATCCTCCTGATACAGTTGTCCTAGCGCCTCGGCAAACGGTTCCGGCACCGGCGGCGTCTCGGGGTTCACGCCCGAGTGGGGCTCATCCGGTGGCGTGGGCACGCGGCCCAACAGGGCCTCCAGGCCGCGCCCCAATCGACTTTCACTGGTCACGTTTGGTTACCTCCATGCAAAGTTCGACGTACGCCCGGGCACCACGTGTCCGATACCAAAATTAAGTGGGAAACGATACCTCGTGCGAGCTGTCAGAAGCCGGTTCTGTCAACTGACCTGGCGAGGGGGTTGGCTGATCAACACGCGGTCGTACGTGCCGAACCGGCGAAAGAGTTGCTCGCGGAACCGCTGGGCCTGTTGGAGGTCGTTGTGCCTGAGCGTCTCGACGTTGCGGACGTCGTCTTTCCGACGGGTTGGCGACACACAAGACTCGAACCACCGGCGGCCTCCCTGCCATGCGGCGCGTGAGTACACACTTCTTTTCGGCGAGAGGAGATTGTAACAATTACCTGCGTTGCTCTGGAATGCCAATTTTGGGGCTGGGGAATCGAGGTTCGGGAATCGGGGACCGGGGTTCGGGGATCGGGATTGGAGATTGGAGATTGGAGATTGGAGATTGAAAATTGGAGATTGGAGATTGGAGAGTGAAGAAACGCCCGCCGACTGTGGTCGGCGGGGTTGGAGCGGTCGGCGGTTTCTTGACCATCTTCCCATCGCTTTCTGCGTAGTGCGGAAGGTTTCCTATGAAACGTCCAGCTTCCGCCAATCACCTGTTTCGCGTGAAACACCTATTTTCCGACGCAGAACCAGGGCGTATGCACAAGGACTTGTGGTGACCCGATTCATCGAATCGAAGCAGGTTGGATCGCCGAAGGACCGCATGAATGCGATCACACCAAACAGCCGGTGAGCAATGCCCGTTGGCTCAAATCAAGCCACTGGCCAGTTGTGCCCACACCCACCGCCTAACCCGCATTAGAACGGGCATCATAAGAATCGCCACGCAGAGCCAGTGGACCCAATCGCGGCGGCATCGGGCCCGCAGATCCAGCGTGACGACCGCGGCGAGAGCCATCCCGAACGCGAGAGTCATCAATACAGTGAGAGAGAACCGTTGCAGTCGGAAAAGAAGCACTGGGACAAAGTACGGTACGTACTCGATCAAGACCAAGACGCCGACTACTATGAACAAGCGTCTCCATCGCTTCTCGCGGAGCTTTCGCCACGCCACATACAGATACAATCCGCCACGGCAAAGAATGAAGAAAAACGCAACCAGGCCCACGAGCACCAATATGGGCGTAGTATGCCACGGGTCGTGAATTAGTACTTTTAGGCTGAGTTCCCAGCCCCTCGACGCAACTAGACAAAGTGCCTCGATGAGAACGATCCAGTGTCCGGGCTGAAGCCTCCCGCCCATGCCACGACGCCAGGCGCGCAGCAGGACGGCTGCTCCGACGAGGCCAGCCCCTTGTGCTATGCTGTATATTGTCCGAACCGCGTACGCCCACACGAGGGCCAACTGCGACGGTTGGGGCAAATCGATGCCGAGTCGCGAGATCATCGCCTCGTTGAGCGCGAAGATGGCCAGATCGATCTTCAGGACGATTGCCGTTGCGGTCATCCAGGCGAGCAGGTGGATGATGCCCAGACGCGGTGGGCGGTAGTATTCGACAAACGGTGAGGTGGGGGCGATCGGCGATTCGCCGATCGGCCGCGGTCCGCCGGAGTCGGCGTTGCGGTCGTTGGGCTTCTCGGTTTCGGGATGGCTCATGACGGGGCGCCGGGAGGGTGTTTCATGGGAAACCCGCGGTTGGCCCCCCGGGACCGCAGTCCCGGGGCGTTTTGTATTTGGGTTCTATTCCCGGGACATTGTCGCAAGGGTTCTTCACACCTCGACGCGTTTCCTATTCCAGCGGATTGATGACCAGTCCGCTCAGCAGCTTCGGGTAGAAGTAGGTGCTCTTGGCCGGCATGCGTTCGCCGCCGAGGCTGATGCCGCGAATGTGTTCGAGCGTGGCGGGCATGACGATGGCGGCCAGGGGATATTCGCCCGAGCGGCACCTGGCGACGACCTCGCCGATCGCCCGCTCGTACGTCGGCTTGGGCAGATCGGTGCACCCGAGCCGATCGGCGACGATGAGCCGGTGCAGAATGCTCACGCCGAGTCCGCGCCACTGCTCATTGTGGTCCTCGGCCACGTCGGCCATGCGCCGCCAGCCGAAGTCGGTGATGGTGGCGATGGTCCACTGGCCGTCGCTTTGGGTGAAAAGTCCGACGGTGCCCTGGTCGGCGGTCGTCTCGATGTCTTCCCAGATGGTCGGTGCCAATTCGGGGCCGTCGCCGGCGGCCCGGGTGGTGAAACACTCGCCCAGCCTGGCCGTCAGCTCGTCGGCCGACAGCACCGGCGCGCCGCGGAAAAGCCGGTGGGTGGGCAGCACGATCATGCCGGGGTCTTCCATGGCGACGAACATCATCAGCACGAAGTTGGCCGGGTGGTCCGCCGAAAGGAAGCCGCTGTCGTAGACCTGCTCGCGGTAGTTACAGGCGGTCTCGTAGCGATGGTGCCCGTCGGCGATGAACACCGGCTTGGGGCCCATCACCGCCGCCACCGCCGAGATGACTTCCACGTCAACCACCGACCACATCCGATGCACGACGCCGAGGTGGTCGGTGGCCTCCAGCGGGGTCTGGCCGGCGATGGCGTCTTCGAGCAGGTCCTGGGCCTCACGCTGCGGGTCGGGGTAGAGGCCGAAGATCTGGCTGAGGTTCGCCCGGCAGACGGCCGTGAGCATGAGCCGGTCGATCTTCGGCCCCGGCATCGTCTCTTCGTGCGGGAAGACCTGACCCTCGCCGAATCGCGAGAGCCTCATTCGGACCATGAATCCGCGGCGGGTGTAGATCGTGCCGGCGTCGGTGAACACCTGGTGATAGACGTAGATGGCCGGATCGGCCTCGGTGAACAGCACGCCTTCCGATTGCCAGTTCTTCAGGAACCGTGCCGCCCGGGTGTAGCGGTTGTTCGCCTCATCGTCGTCGCCCGGCTCGATGCGATTGAGGATCAGCCGGATGACGTTGCAGGGGTGCTTCTTGTAAAGCTCTTCCTGCAACTTCGCAGAGATGACGTCATAAGGCGGCGCGACCACGTCGCTCAATCGGCCGACGTGGCCTAAGTCGTATCGGACTGCGCGAAAGGCTTGGATCTCTGGCATGCGATCAAGACGACGGGGAAACCTCCGAAGTAAGCTTCCTTCACGATCGCTATGCTACCCCATCTGACCGCCCAAATGGTCCGGGCAAGGCAGAGCCAGCATCACGATCAGCTATTCATCGCTCATTTCTGGAAGCAAGTACCGTTTGATGTTATCGTACCCGCGCAGAATACCGTTCTGCGTCTCGATTGCGGGCAAAGGATCGATGGAAGTTGATCCGAACACGGCACGGAACGTGACGTCTGCACGCTTCAGAGCTTGCTCCACGGCGCACGACCGGTGGGAAGCGTCCATATGTAGGATCATGGGATCGTGGCCACGGTTAGGCTGTGTCATACTGGAATCCTTTCACTAACACTCGAGTTCTGAGAAGAAGGAGCCTTCATTATTGCACAGGACAACGAATCCGTCATCCCGCAAGGGGTCGAG
>JAUWWA010000215.1 GCA_030617125.1 Pirellulales bacterium
CTACGCCAGCGCTTCCTCGGTATCGTCATCCTCTTCGACCGGCCCGTGCCAGCGCCAGAGGACTAGTGCCAGCGTGCCGCAGAGCACCAGCAAGGCGGCGAGGCAGCCGTATCGCAGAAGGTAGTCTTCGATTCGGCCGGCGAAGTTCGGGCCGAGGCTCCCCACGCCGAACCCCACCGTGAAGCTCAGCCCGTAGCACAGGCTCCGCCGCCGCCGGGGAACGTATTTCGCCACCAGGCTGTTGAACAGCGGTTGGTGCATGAAGAAGACGGGGGAGAACAGTGCGGCCGCCCCGACGCGGGCCGTCCCCTCGGCGAACCCCATCCACAGCACGCACGGCGCAGCGGCAAACAGCGCGCCGGCCATCAGCGGCTCGAGTGTGGTGGGCCGGGCGACCCGTCCCGCCGTGTACTGGCCGATGATGCCCAGCAGCAGCACCATGGCCGTCAGATAGTTGCGCAGGCTTTGCGGCGGGATGTCTCCCAGTTGAAGATGCGCGCCGTCCAGATAACGCGGCAAGAAGTGTAGAATTGCCGCGTAGACAAACCCGGCCACACTCGCCAAGGCGATCAGCATGAAATACGACCGCCAGTAGGCGTCGTCTTCACCGTCGTTCTGGCCATCAGCCTTGCCGTCGTCCTTCGCCGCTTGGGTATTAGCGGCTTGGGATTCTTGCTGACTCCGTGAGAGTCGCAGTACGAGCAACGCACCCAGCACTATCCCGGGCAGCGACAGCACGAGGTAGTACTGGCGCCATGTGACGCCCATGTTCAACACCAGTCCGGCCAGAAGCGGACCGGCGGCAATTCCGGCCGAGCCGAAGATGCCGTGATATCCCAGGGCCATAGGGCGATTCTCGGGATTCGTGTGGTGGGTGATCAGTCCCACGCCCGCCGGATGGTAGATGCCTGCAAACAATCCCAACAGGAACATCGATGTCGTCACCAGCAATAGGCTGGGTGAATACCAAGCCAGCAGCGCCGCCATCGAGCACCCGAACAGGTACACCAACAGCAGCCGCTTTGCACCGAACCGATCGGCCAGCCAGCCGGCCGCCAAGGCACACAGCCCGAACGGCAGCCGCAGCCAGTTGCCCAACGCGCCGGAAACCTTTTCCTGATCGGCGGCGGCGACACCGAAGGCCGAATCGGCGACGATCAACTGCTCGACACTGGCAAGCGAGTGTTCGTACACGTGGACCAAGGCGTGGCAGCACGAGATCAGAAGCACCAGGCGCAGCGTGGCCGCATTCATCTTGCCCATAATCGCTCCGCCCGCCGCCCGAGCAGTTTTCATTCCTGAGAGAAGTCTGGATCCTTGCCCAATAGGCGTGAGTCTAGCACGGGCACAATCGCTTGTCTACTCTTGCTCCTTCCCAAGCGGCAGAATCCGCCCAGGTGATAGACACGGGTGGCGCGCCATGCTAAGATGCAGAAGATCATCAGCTTGGAGCGGCACCGTGCAGACGCCAAACGAGGGGTCGTACACTCAGACACGTCTCACGGGTTCGCGATGGGCAGTCCGCAGCGTGGCAGTCACGGAACGTATCCACTAACAGGGCCAGTAACAACGGGAGTCTTGAAATGAAACGACGAGTATTCATCAAAGCGGCGGCGATGGCTTCGGGCGCGTTTGCGATCCCCAAGGCCCGGGTGTCCGCAGCCGGCACGGATGCGCCGCAGCAGAATGACACGAAGACTGTGAACTTCCCAAGATCCTATATGAGGTTTCGCAGGGATTTGGACAAGAAACCGCTGCCGACTATCTCCACCAAGCCTGTGTTCGCGGTGAACAACGTCCGCATTCAACTCGAATGCCGGCTGACGATGACGGAGCGGCAAAGCGGCCAGACGCATACGTTCGTTATGGGCGCCAGTTGCAAGACGGAGCGCGTGGGCGCCCAGCACAACCTTTTTACGCGGCCGAACGCCGACTTCATTCCGGTTTTCTCCGCCGAGGAGTTTATGATCATCAAGACGTACGCGCGCATGGGGACGAAGGTCAAGCGTTATCCGCCGAGCAAAGGCGTACAGCCAAACCCGCAGTGGGGCAGCCGCGACGAAATCTTCGACAGCTCGGAGGTCAGCGTGCACGAATGCCCGGCAGAGGTGTTATCGTCGTCGCGGGAAATTGTCGAGGCGGCGTTCGCCGGGGACCCGCTCGTGGCTCGGACCGAGATCACCCAAGGCCCGTACGTGGCCGTGCTGGAGTATCCGATCAAGACGATCAACATCAACGAGCGCAAGTGGTTCTATCAGACGGATAACGGACCGGTCCTGTTGCCCGATTTTAGCCGTGATCCCGCATCGCTGATC
Source organism: Pirellulales bacterium (assembly GCA_030617125.1). Lineage (GTDB taxonomy): Bacteria > Planctomycetota > Planctomycetia > Pirellulales > Thermoguttaceae > JAUWWA01. Next base: position 2,316 of record JAUWWA010000215.1, read on the forward strand.
AAGGGGTTCCAGCTCGCTTACGCCGCGTTCAACTGCCCCGACTGGACGGAGTTTATCGTGCGGAAGCCCACGGAGGTTGGCGATGGGATGCAGGTATTTCACTACTCGGGTTACCTGCGCTACAACGCGCACAATGATGTGCTGCGATTACGCAATGCCGGCTGATCCACAGCAATCTACACATCTTCCGCCACATCCGAAATCCCGCTGCCCACGGTGAACAGTAAGGTTGTAGCTTCGGCTACGCGCTTCACTACGTCGAGCATGGCGCCCCGTCTCTCAACAGTAGCGGTGATGTCCAGCAGAGCCAATTCGTCTTCCACCTACGGCGCGGCGCCGGCCGTTTCCCGCTGGGCGGCTCGGTTGGCGACCAGGTGCGGCATCCAGAGCACCTTGTCGATCAACTCGACGAGCACTTCCGGGTCGAAGGGTTTGCGGAGGTAGTAGGCGCCGCCGACGGCGTGGCTGCGGCGGATGATATCGGGGATCTGTGCGCCCGAGAGAAACATCACGGGCACATCGCGAAGCGCCTGGCTCTGCTTGATCTGCTCGCACATTTCCAGGCCGCTATGGCCGTGGAGGTTGATGTCGGAAATGATCAAGTCGAAGGAGTTTGCGTTGGCTTCCTCGATGGCGGCATCGGCCGTCTTGCAGCACCGATACTCGAACCCGGCGCCGGAAAGGACCGCCGCCACTTCGTCCAGTACTTCCTGCTCGTCGTCGACCACGAGGACGAGCGGGGCTTGCTGTCGAAAGGTGTTCATGAAAGGACTTTCCTCGTGGTTTCTGAATGGGGACTGGCGCGAGCCGGCCAAATCGCCCACGCAATGCCTCATTTGTCCGCTGTCACTATCATTCGTCCACATACTTGCTGTGATTCACCATGCTTTCACCGGATCGCCTAACCGCGCCAGGCGATAGAATCGACACCCTCATCTGTGGACCACATGATTTGGCCAAGGACGGTACCACAACGCTAACTTGCGGGATATCTTTGTATATGCAAACCGAGCAATTCCACCTCCACGCCGACATCGAGCAGCGGCACTGGTGGTTCGTCGCCCGAAGGCGAATCATGTGCCGTCTGGTTGGGGAGATATTGCCAGGGGCCTGCAAGACCACCGTTGTGGACATTGGGTGCGGGACCGGCGCGAATATCGCCGCGCTGGCCAATCGCCACGCCTGTGTGGGGATCGACGCCTCGCCCCGTGCAGTAGAGCTGGCCGCGAAGCGGTTTCCCGAGGTCCGGTTCCTCGCCGGACGCGCCCCGGGCGACCTCGGCGAGGTGATCGGGCACGCGGGGCTGTTCGTGTTGATGGACGTGCTCGAACACGTCGCCGACGATTTCGCGATGCTCTCGGAATTGCTGTCGGCGTCGGCCGCGGGGAGCTATTTCCTGCTGACCGTGCCGGCCGACGAGTCGCTCTGGAGCGAGCACGACACGTCGTTCGGGCACTATCGGCGTTACGACCGGACCCAATTCGAGCGTTTGTGGGCCGGTTTACCGGTCAGCACGCTGCTGGTCTCCCACTTCAACGCCCGGTTGCTGCCGGTTATTCGCCTGGTTCGGTGGTTTTCGCGGCGTCGGGGCCGTGCGGCGGGCCAAGCGGGAACCGATTTTTGGCTGCCCAGTCTCCCGTTGAACGCCGCGCTGGAGCACGTTTTCGCCGGTGAGGCCCGGCGGCTCGTCGGCGTTTTGCGCGGGCGGCGACGCCGAGGTTACGCTAGGGGCGCGAGCCTAGTGGCCGTTTTGCGTCGGGAGGCCGGGCTGATCTCGATCCGCCAGAAGCCCGACGGTCTGCCGCCCGATCACTGCCCCGCTGTCTAGCCTGGATTATTCACAGAAGGTGCAGCACAGGCTTCCAGCCCGTGGCTGGGCAACACAGGCAAAGTGCCTGTGCTACAAATAATTCGGGTTTGGCGGCCCTGAAGTTGGCGAAACCGCTGGCAATAGGCGGGAAACACGTCGTCGGTGAATGCGCTATTTGGCGACAAGTGTTCAATTTTGCTGTAGCGAAATAAAACAGGCGAGCCGGAGACCGCTCGGGCAGTCAATCTCCTGCTCGCCTATGGTTTTCCGAAGGCGTTTGCCTCCGGACTGTCGGGGTGCCTTTTTTCCGTTTCGTTGGGGGGATACTCGAAACTGGAAAACTCCCGACACTGCCTCAAACGCTACGCATGCCTCTTTTCTTGGACCGATCTAGCCGCAGACCTCTTCTCCATACCGGCCTCACAAGACCCGGCGTCATTCGTCCGATCGCATTGTGTCGAAAGACGCCTGACGTGCACCAAATAGGTAGCAAACGCCGTGCCAGTGGGATGGTAACTGCGAGTTGAGACGCGGTACGACGGATTTGTAACCCATTACCGAAACGGCGGATGGCTGGAGTGCCCCAGCCGC
>JAUWWA010000421.1 GCA_030617125.1 Pirellulales bacterium
CCAAGGGCCGCCGGTCAAGCGAGCTTCTTCCGGTAAGAAGACGCAAAGGGGACGCGTACATTTTCCGAACTCGTCCCCTTTTTCAAATGGAGCCTCCCACGCGGTCACGATTTGCCGATCATTTTCTTCATCTTTGCCCACGATCGCGTGTTGGCGACATCGGCGGCGGTAAGGCCTCCGCGGCGGGCCTGCTGAACGCCGTAACGCATCATGCCGAGTTCGTCGACGCGATGTGAATCGGTCGCGATCACCACCGGCACGCCGTGGTTCTTTGCAGCCGCGCAGCCGACGTCGTCTAGGTCGAGCCGGATAGGATGGGCGTTCAGTTCCATCATTTTGCCGTTCTTCCCCGCGGCGGCGAGCACCGCGTCGAGGTCGATCTCGTACGCCTTGCGCTGCATCAGTTTCCGGCCGGTCGGATGAGCAATTGCGCAGACGCAGGGATTCTCCAGAGCTTCGATCACGCGCCGGGTGATCTGCTCGCGCGACTGGTTCTGACCATAATGAACGGCGGCCACTACCCAGTCGGCTTCGGCCAGAACGTCGTCGTCGAGGTCGAGCCCACCTCTTTCGAGGATGTCAACCTCAACGCCCTTGAGCACGGTGAAACCCTTCAGCCGCCGGTTGAGCCGGTCGATTTCGGCCCACTGCCGTCGCAGTCGCGCCGAATCGAGTCCGTTGGCAATGGTGAGGCGTTTGGAGTGGTCGGTAATGGCGACGTACTTCAGTCCGTGTTTCCTGGCGGCTTCGGCGATCTCTTCGATAGTCCCGACGCCATCGCTCCAGGTGCTGTGTACGTGGAGATCGCCGCGGATATCTTGCGTCTCGACAAGCCGGGGCAACTCGCCCGAGTCGGCCCAGTCGAACTCGCGCCGGGCCTCGCGCAGCTCGGGCGGGAAGCACGGCAAATCCAAGGCGGCGTAGACCTCCTCCTCGGTGTGGCCGGCGACGGGTTTCTCGCTCCCGCCGCGGAAGACACCGTATTCGTTGATCTTCAGTTCCCGGGCCTTGGCCTTGCCGCGCAGCACGATGTTATGGGCCTTCGAGCCGGTGAAGTACTGCAGCGCCGCCCCGAACGACTCGGCCGGGACCACACGAAGGTCGACTTGCAGGCCGTCGCTCAACCGGATCGACATTTTCGTCTCACCCCGCAGGAGCACCTTGGCCGTGTCGGCGTAGGCGGCGAAGTGATCCATTGCGCTGCCGCAATCGCAGGCCACGGCCAGGAAGTCGAGATCGCCGACGGTCTCCTTCCCGCGGCGGAAACTGCCGGCCGGCTGAAGCCGCTCGATGGTGTCGCACTGGTACAGATGGGCGAGGATTGCCTGGACGTGGACGTCGGCTTGTGCCCACAAGATCCGCTGCTGCGACTCGGCGGCCAGTTCGAGTCCCTGAAGGATGGCTTGTTCAGTCTTGGCGCCGAAGCCCTTGAGTTGGCGAACCAGTTGCGACTCGCACACCCGACGCAGCTCATCGAGCGTGGTGACGTTAAGCTCGTTGTAGAGCGCGGCCGCCCGCTTCGGCCCGAGACCCGGCACGCGGAGGATCGCCAGCACGCTTTCGGGCACCTCGGCTAGCAGATCATCGAGAATCGACAGCGAGCCGCTTTGCAGCAGTTCGACGATCTTCGCGGCCAGATCCTTACCGATGCTCTCGATGTCGGTCAGCGAGCGGTTCTCGTCGTCGGCGATATCGGCGAGAGATTCCGGTAGATCCTCGATTGTCCTGGCGGCATTGCGATACGCCCGAATCCGAAACGGATTGGTGCCCTGAAATTCCAGCAGGTCGGCAATCTGCGCGAAGACGGCGGCAATGGCGGGGTTGGTCATTTTCTACATGTGTAGTTCTACAATGTCCTTGTCGTGCAGCACGTAGTCGCCCTTGACGTGTGTTCCGTCGTGGACGGCGGTTCCCCAGACGCGGGCGAACTTCAAACCGTCGACGTAGTCCTTATGGACTTGCGAGGCAAGGTCGGCCAGCGTATTGCCCCGGCGGACCGTGAACGGACGGTTCATGTCGGGCTCCTTCGACGACGGAAGCTTCGTGTACACCCGAACCACGTCCATCTTTCGGTAGATCGCCTCGCGAAGCGGTTCCAGGTTTGTGCCGTCTCGGGCGGACACGACGAATTCGCGAAAATCCAGCGGGCAAAGTTCGTGGAACAGTTCAAGCCGATCGGCCGCCTTGGGCAAGTCGATCTTGTTGGCGACCAGGAATGTCTCCGTGTACGACAGCCCCACGTCCTCCTCGTCGAGGTACGACGTGGCCGCCAGCCGGGTCTTCGTGCGGGAGAGGCGATCGAGCACGTCCTGGCACCGCTCGATGCCCTCGTCGTTGCCGAGGTCGACGACCAGCAACACCAGGTCGGCCGCCCGGGTCAGACCGTGCAGGTGCGTTTCGATATAGTCGGCCGTGATCGGCGGCGTGTCGATAAGCTGGACCGCTACATCTTCGAACGGCATCATGGCCGGCACGGGAACGGTTGTCGTGAAGGGATAGGGCGCGACTTCCGGGGTGGCGTGGGTAAGGCTGGCGACAAGCTGGCTCTTCCCGGCGTTGGGTCCGCCGAGGATGATGGCGGTTCCGCCGCCCTGCCGGGGAATTCGCAATCCGCGGCCTTTCTTTTTGCCGACCTTTTTGTCTGCGGCGATTTCCCGCTTTGCCTTGGCGATCTTCGTCTTGATTTGTGCCTGGAGGTGATCGGTGCCCTTGTGCTTGGGAATCTCCTGCAACATCACCTGAAGACACTTGAGTTCCTCGTCGAGCGTGGTCGCCCGGCGATATTCCTCTTCGGCCTTGAGGTATTGCGGGGTGAGATTGGC
>JAUWWA010000090.1 GCA_030617125.1 Pirellulales bacterium
GGGAACAAGGTAGTCTACGCATACAACCTGACGAAGAGGAAGCCCGATACCCGGACAGGACCGGCCGATGCGGAGAAGCGCTACTACCTGACGTGGCGGCGCGGGGGGTTGCAGGAGGCCGATCGCGCGTTGCTCGCCCGCGCAGGCGTCGAGTCCCAAGGGCGGCTCATTCTGAAGTTCCTTACGCCTCTTCGTGAGTCGCAATTGGCCAGCCTCGAAAAAACCTACGCCGGCAGCGAGGCCGACAACATCCGCAAAACTTGCTTCGGTATCCGCCCGGACGGAGCCGGATTTGCCTTCTTCGTGCTGGAGCAGTCGTATAGGAATTGAGTGAAAAGTAGATAGCAAAACCTAAACCTTGAATCCCGGAAACCTTGCCATGGAATTGAACTTAGCTGGAATCGTCAGCCTCGTGATTTACGTAGCGCTAGGCTTGATCGCCATGTGGGGCACGTTTTGTGTCGTCATGGTCACGCGCCGAGTCGCACAAATCCGCTTTCGCAGCGAAGCCGAACAGATCAAGTTCCTCGACGAACTCGATCCACTGATTGAAGCTCGAGATTTCGACGGCGCTACCAACATGTGCGACGGCGACGAGCGCGCCATGCCGCAACTGGCGAGCATGGCCATCGCGAGCCGGGAACTCGGCTACGTCAAGGTCCGCACCATGTTGGCCGACCGCTTCCAGCGCGACGTGCTCTCCGACCTCGAATACCGGCTGAGTTGGATCTACACCGTCATCAAGGCCGCCCCGATGGTCGGACTATTGGGTACGGTCATCGGCATGATGGGGGCTTTCGACAAGATTGCCGGCGGCGACAAGGTCGATCCAACGCAACTGGCCGACGACATCAGCTTCGCGCTGATCACCACCGCCTGCGGCCTGGCGATCGCCATTCCGCTAGTGTTGGCCACGGCCAGCATCAACGTGAAGATTCGCAAGATGGAAGACCTGGTGTCGGCGGGCGTAACCCGGTTTCTGGAAACGTTCAAAGCGGCCTTGGGCAAGACGGCGGCCGGGAAGGAGTAGAAATTGAACACGGAGAACTGCAAATCGCAGAATGCTCTCTTGCCGTCGAGCAGTGACGACGACCACGGCTCGGTCATCGCGCGCCGAGCGGTGCAGGCGTCCGCCGATTTGGACATCACGCCCATGATCGACATCACCTTCCTGCTGTTGATCTTCTTCATCGTGGCCTCCACGGCCGACGTACAAACATCGGTGGAACTGCCGCCGGCCCGCTACGGCAAGGGGGTAAACGATCGGACGTCGGTGATCCTGACGGTCGCCGAGCGAGAGGGGGCGGGGTCGGCGTTGGTCTACCTGGCCGACGGCACCGGCGGTTCCGCGTTGGCGGACGATCCTGCCGTCCAGGAAGAACAGATCATGGAGCACGTCCGCCAGGGCTTCAGCGAGGGTAAGTCGAACGTGCTGGTGAAGGCCGCCCGGGGCGTGCTGCATCGCGACGTATCGCGCGTGGCGGCCGCGGCGGCCCGCGTCGAAGGCGTCGAAATGCACCTGGCAGTATTCGAGATTGAATGACGATGTTCCAACACGACGACACTGCCGACATCGCCGATCCTGCCGACATGGATGTCGTTAAGGAAATTGCGCCGGTTACGTTCCGCAGCGACGGCGCCTCGGACAGAGACGATCTCGACATGACGCCGATGGTCGATATCACGTTCCTGCTGCTGATCTTTTTCATGGTCACGGCGGCGTTCAGCCTGCAAAAGTCGCTCGAAGTGCCCGCGCCCGACCAGAAAGAGGAATCGGCCAAATTGCAAACACTCGAAGAACTCGAAGAAGACGACGACTACGTGATCGTTCGCATCGAGTCCGACAACACGATTTGGGTCAACGACAGCGAGGCGCCGAGTCCGGAGGAGTTGCTGAAAAAGCTTCGTGAGGCTCGCGAACCCCTGCCCGGCACCGATTCCGTGGGCGCTTCCAGCTTGTTGGTGCTGGCCGACGGCGACTGCCGGCACGAGACGGTTGTCATGGTGCTCGACGCCGGCAACGCGGTCGGCATGGAAAACGTGCGACTGGCCACCGCAGATGATTTTTGACAGATGAAAAACGTGCCATTGGCCATTGGAGGCGATTTTTTGAGATGATTTCCGCCGAACAGTTTATCGACCTCCTGGTAGAAAAAGACCTGTTGCCGAGCAAGGTGATCGGGAGCCTGCGAAAACGGGTTGCCGAGTCGAAGAAACCGATCCCCGCCGCCAGTGTGGCGAAGCTGCTGATCAAAAAGGGCCATCTCACGCCCGCGTTGGCCAAGCGGCTGCTGGCGGCCGGCAAGGAACCGGCCGACACGCCGACCCCCGAACCGCGAAAGACGGTGCCCAAAAGTCAAGAGGACGACTTGGGACTGGCCCCGCTGGACGAGGACCGAGCAGAGAAAACGGCCAAGCCGCAAGCGGCCAAAACAATCAAGCCGCAAGCGGCCCCGTCGCTGCTCGCCGAGGAACTCCCCGATCTGGCCGGCGGCGAGGGCGAGTTGGCCGGCATGGGACCGCTTGACGGCCTGATGGCCGGGGCTTCCTTGGAAGAGGCCGCCGCCGGGGGGCCCTTGGCGCCCGTCGCCCCCGGGAAAAGAGGCCTTTGGAGACTTTTCTTCCGGGGCAAAAAGCGGCGTGCCGGAAAAGAAAACGTCTGGGATTCCTCGCTGATGCTCATCGGCGGAGGCGCCTTGCTGTTGCTGGTGATTCTCGGCGGCGCGTTGCTTTGGGCGGTGATGCGCGGTAGCGGCGACGAAGCGCTCGACCTGGCCAACGAGGCCTATCGAGCCGGTTCGTATACCCAAGCGATCTCGAAGTACAACCAGTACCTCAGGAAATTCCCTAAGCACAACGGCGTGAGTATCGCCCGGGTGCGCCGGGGACTCTCGCAGTTGCGCCAGGTTACGGCAAGAGGCACGACCAACTGGTCCGGCGCGCTAGAAACGGCGAAGCGGCTACTCGGCGAGATTGGCCCGGAGAGGGAGTTCAAGGAGGCCCACGGCGATTTGTCGGTCATGCTGCTGGCGATTGCCGAGGGGCTCGCCCGGCAAGCCCACGAGAATACCGATCCCGCGCTTCTGGCGCTGACCAACGAAGCGCTGGCGCTAATGGAGAAAGTTCCCAGATCGCGGCGGCCGGGCGCGAAGCTCTCTGCCGTAAAGGCATCGCTGGCCCTAACCGAGCGCGACATCGCCCGCGGCCGCCAGCGCGACAAATCCATCGCCACGATCAACGAAGCCGTCTCCAAGAGTAACACGGCGGAAGCATACAAGATCCGCAAGACCCTGCTGACGCAGTACCCCCTCCTAGCCAATGACGAAAGGCTTGCCCAGGCCGTGCTGACAATCTCCCAGGCGCAGCAAGCGGCGGTGGAAACAATCGAGAAGCCCCAGCAAGCCGCTACGTCCGAGCCGGATACACCCATCCTCTCGAGCGTGACGCTTGCGCAAACCGTCAAGACGGCCGACGCGCCTGCTGTCGAAGGCTACGTTGTGTGGGCGGCGGCCGACGGCGCGGCGTACGGGCTCGATGCCACCACCGGCCGCCTGCTATGGCGGCGGTTTGTCGGGTTTGCCGGCTCGGCGCGCGGGCTTCGCTTCCCGCCGACGCCGATCAGCCCTTCAGCGGGCAGCGACGTGCTGCTGGTTGACTCGGCCCGCAACGAGTTGCTGCGAGTGAAAGCGACCACCGGCCAGACGGTTTGGCGTCATCCGCTCCCGGAACGTTTCGACGCCCATCCGGTGATCACCCCGGGCAAGCTGCTCGTGGCGACGCGATCCGGCCGGCTTGTGACGATCGACCCGGAGTCCGGCAACTCGACCGGCTACATGCAGCTTCCGCAATCGGTGCGCGTGGCCGCCACGGTGCAACGGCGCAGCGGCCTTCTGTTCCAGCCGGCCGATCACTCGAACCTCTTCGTCCTGTCGTTGGCCGACGGCAGTTGCAGGCAGGTCGTCCATCTCGGCCACGACCCAGGAAGTATCACCGCCTCGCCGGTGGTGGCCGGGCGATACTTGATCCTGGTGATCAACGATCGAGCCGAGGATTCCACCTTGCACGTTCTGGACATTGGCCGGAGCAAGGAGCCCGACTCGCCGCTTTGCAAGCCGATCATGCAACTCCGCCTGAGGGGGCACGTCGACTTCCCAGTGGTCGTCGCCGGCCGAAGAGTGCTCGTGGCGACCGACCTCGGCGCGGTAACCGTCTTCGAGTTGGGCGGCGCCGACGCGAAGAACCCGCTGCGCAAGGTCGCTGCGTTGCCCGCCGCCGGCGAGAAAAACCTGGTCCGCTTTCCCCTGGTGCAAGGGGGGCAGTTCTACCTGGCCGGCGCGCGGTTGACAAAGTACGACATCCTGGCCGCCCATCGACGCATCGTGCCCAAGTGGATCATCGACGAGCAAAGCACGTTTCTGCAACCCCTGACGGCTATCGGCCAGACGATCTTCCACGTGCGGCGCACGCCGGGCATGCCCGGCGTATTGGTGGCCGCCGTCGACATGGACGAACCGTATCGGTATTGGGAAACGCAACTCGACGCACCGCTGGCCGCCGAGCCGATCGTCGAGGGCGCCGCCGGTGCGATCACCGCCGTGACGACCGCCGGCGGAGTGTTCCGCTTCGAGCCCGCCGCCGGCAAGCCGCGAACCGTCGTCGACCGGCCGACCGTCGCGCTCGATCCGGCGCTGCTGAGACGGCCGATTTCCGACGTGATCCCGCTGGAGGGCGGCCTGTTGGGGCTGAGCACCAGCAAGGGCTCCAGGCAGATCGACATATACGATCCGCAGTTGCAGGGTCGTTTCCGGCAGTTGGTATTGCCTGATCCACTGGCGTGCCGGCCCATCGCCTTTGCCGGGGGATTGCTGGCCCCTTCGCTTCCCGGGCACGTATCGCTGGTGGATCTCCGCAGGGGGAAGAAACTGGTCGAGCCGTTCATGCCGCGGCTGCAGAGCGGGATTCAACTCGCCTGGACCCCACCCGCCGCCTTCGGCGAAAACGAGGTCGTGCTCTCCGACGGGCGAAGCAAGCTGTATCGGCTCGCCATACGCCGCGAAGGCAAGCCGCACCTGGCCGCACTCGGGAGTGTCGAACTATCCGAGCCGGTCGTTTCACCGATCGCCATCGTCGGCAACGTCGCCTACGCGGTCGATACGTCCAATGTGCTCGCCGCCTTCGAACTGCCCTCGCTTGGCCGGGGCAAGCAGTGGCCGTTGGCCGGGGGTGTCGTTTGGGGCCCCCGGCGAATCGGCGATCGCGTCATGCTCGCCACCGAAAACGGCCAGTTACTCTGTCTCGATGAGAAGCAGAAGCTCGCGTGGCAGGTTGCATTGCCTTCCGGGCCTGTGGCCGGAAAGCCGACGATGGTCGAGGGGGGTATCGTCCTGGCCGCCAAGAGCGGTCTCGTTTGGCGCCTCGACGCGGCAACCGGCAAGCAACTCGGTGCGATCGACACCGGCCGGCCTTTGGCAACCGGACCCGTGCCGCGCGGTGCGCGACTGCTCGTCGGCGGGCACGACGGAACTCTCTACGAAATCGAACAGCCTTGAGCACATACGAATGCAAGTATTGAAAAATGACAATTGTAAATCAGACACTGCAAATTGCCTGACAGCAGCAATTCGTTTTGCAGTTTTGAATCTGCAATTTTCAATTTGCAGTCGTTGCGGCATGGTTCGGGTTTGCGCGGCGCTGTTCGTCTTGATGCTCCTTCTCGGCGCCCGTGTAGCAGCCCAGGACCGGCTGTTTGAGGAAGAGCCGTTCGACCTGGTCACCCTCGATGAGCACAACGACCACTTGGTGCTGAAGGTCGAGCCGCTCAGACGACCATTGCCCGAGCGGCCCAAAGGCAGAGATACGCTGACGATCCGCATGGTCGATCGGCCGGAGAAGACCTACGAAGTCGAATGGCGCTTGATCGAGAAAGTGGAGCTGTTCGAGGAGTTGGTTCTCAAGAAGGCGAATGAACTGGTCGCCGCCGGGAAGCGCGACGACGCGTACGACTACTTCGCCTTCCTCGAAAAGAAGTATTCCGAGTTGCCCGGCTTGGCGGAGGCGATGCAAGGTTACCTCTTCGAGGAAGCCAAGACCGCGTATCGCGCGAAGCACTACGATACCTCCTTGGCGATGCTTCGGGAGTTGCACGCTCGCAACCCGCACAGGGCGGAACTGGGCAAGGTGCTGGGCGCGACGACCGAAAAGCTTGTCGAGCAGTACGTGGCCCGCGAGGACTATCAGGCTGCCCGGATGCTGCTCGGCAATCTGGCCCGCGCGTTTCCGGGGCAAGAGGTCGTGGTGAAGTGGCAAAGCCGGCTGAAGGACCGGGCCGCCGCGCTGATGGCTCAGACTCGGGCGGCTTCACAAGCGGGCAAGTTGGCCGAGGCCGGCGAACTTTCGCGCCGGATGATCCGCATCTGGCCCGAACTGCCCGGCGCTTGGGAACTCGCCCGGGACGTGAACGAGCACTATCCCCGCGTGGTGGTCGGCGTGAGCGCCGCGGCGGTCGATCCACGGCCCAATCGGCTTGGCAACTGGGCGTCGCGCCGCAGCAGTCGGTTGCTGTATCGGACGCTCGTCGAATACGCCGGGCCGGGGACCGAGGGCGGAACGTACAGGTGTCCCGTCGGCGAGATCGATGCCGAGCAATTCGACCGGCGGATTTCCCTGAGAATTACGCCCGGCATCCGCTGGGCCTCCGGCGAGGCCACCTTGACCGGCTACGACGTCGCGCGGCGGCTTCTGGCCATGGCCGATCCGGCCGACAAGGCGTATCGCCCGCAGTGGTCGGAACTGCTCGCCGGCGTGGCCGTAGACGGCGTGTATGGCCTCGATGTCGAGTTGCGCCGGCCGTTCGTCCGGGGCGACGCCTTGCTTGAAA
>JAUWWA010000384.1 GCA_030617125.1 Pirellulales bacterium
AGCCGGCTGATTCTCGACCTGAACCGGGCCTCGGAAGCGGTCCAGCGGAGCATCGCTGAGCTACGCGAGATGGCCGCCGGCCTGAAGGCCGTGTTTCTAGCGTTTTGCACCTAAAAACGGAAGAGCCCGAAAAAGTCATCGGCATCGTGGCCTTGCACGAAGAAGGCGCACTTGGCATCGTCCAGCAATCGGTCACGAACATGGGATGCCGGTTCGTTGTCTTTATATCCTACCCAGTAGAGCCCTTCATCGAAGCGATCTACACTCGCCAGATGCTCGAAGACAGGATCGTTCTCGCCACTGTAGCCGACAACCAGCCAAAGACGTCCGCGCCCGGCATCGTCGAACAGCGGTGCGATGGAGTCCGACAACTTTTTTACTTCTTCCGGTGTGTGCAGGAGAACGAAGCCCGTATGCTGGCCGTGAAGATGAAAGACGGCCTTCTCGGGCGTGTAGGCAGGCCTAAAACGCTGGGAGGCGGCAAAATCATAGACGGCCGGAAACACATGCAGCATGGCACACGCTCGCAAAACAAGCGGGTCGAAGTTCGTCGTCAACACTCTGTCGACGTACCCCTCTTTGATAAGCTGCGCGATTCCGAGATGTGCCCAGTTGATTTTGGTAGAATCTACTTTCTGTGCGATCAGGTCGCGCCGTGCCCCGTCGACCAACTCGGCCATGCAATGCGGATAGGTTTCCTCTTTCGCTCTCTTAAAGGCGGTCGGCCAGTCCTTCTTGATGATGTCAACGAAACCGCTTGCCAGCGGAATGCCGGCGCTAACGGAACAACCGGCACCGATCAACAGAGCGCACTTCTTGCCCCGCTGTTTGGCACCGCGCACCGCTTCCTCTACGCCATCCATGTCGCGGTAGATACTCAGTGTTTCACCCCCCGCTGGAATTCGAAATTTGGCGTGTTCAACTCTACTTGCAGGTCGAGTTCTGCCGGATTTGCCCCCCGCATCATGGGGGCATTGTAGTCCATAAGAACAGGCCTAGGAAGGGGCCAAAGGGGCGCAGAACCACTTTTTTGCGGGTGGCCAACGGGCTGCTACAAGTACTCCACCCAGCCGCACTTTTCGAGTAACTCAACCACTTTGCGGATCGATTCTTCGTCGTGCTTGTTGGCCACGAGCGTGGCGTCGGCGGTGTGGACGATGATGCAGTCGGCGAGGCCCAAGGTGACGATCAGGTGATCGTCGCCGCCGCGGATGATCGTGCCGGTGGTGTTCAGGCCGAGATGCTTCGCGGCGATTGTGTTGCCTTGCTCGTCGGCGCCGTGCAGCCGCGCGAGCGATTGCCAGCTTCCCAGATCGTCCCACTCGAACGGCGCTTCGACCACGACGACGTCGGTAGCGTGCTCCATCACCGCGTAGTCGATCGAGATGCCCTTGATGGCGGTGAACTCGCGCGTGAGCACTTTGTCGTAGTCGGGCGATCCGCTCGCTGCGGCGATTCGCCCGATCCGCTCGTGCATCTCCGGCTGATGCTTCGCCAGCGCGTCGAGGATGGTCCGGGCCTTCCAAAGAAAGATGCCGGAGTTCCAGTAGAAAGTGCCTCGATCGAGATACTTCTTGGCGGTTTTGGCGTCGGGTTTTTCGCGGAATTGTTTGACTTGAAAGGCCGGCAGCACGGCTGTGGGAGGCGGCTGCGACGACTCACCCTCACCCCGACCCTCTCCCAAAGGGAGAGGGGGTAATTGTTCGCCGCGCTCGATGTAGCCGAACGACTCGGCCGGATACGTCGGCCGGATGCCGAACGTGACGATCCGCCGCGGCTGCTCCTCGACCAGCGCGGCGGCGAAGCGGACGGCGGCCTGGAACGTTTCGTCCGGCGAGATCACGTGGTCGGCCGGCATGACGGCCATCGTGGCTTCGCAGTCGCTGCGCGCGACGTAGTGCGCCGCCAGGGCGATGCACGGTGCGGTGTTCCGCTTGCAAGGCTCGGCGAGGATGGCCTCGCCGGGCAGTTCGGATAGCTCTTCGGCAATCTGCCCGGCCAACGCGGCCGTGGTGGCCACCAGAATTCGCTCCGACGGAACCAACTCGCCAAGCCGATCGACCGTTGCGCGGATCATCGTCCGGTCGCCGACCAGTCTCAGGAGCTGTTTCGGCCGCTTATCGCGACTTTCCGGCCAGAATCGGGTGCCGGTTCCCCCGGCCATGATGACGGCGTGAAGCATCTGAGGGGCTGGGGGTTGGGGGCTAGGGGTCAGATTTTCAATTTCCAATTTTCAATCTTCAATTTTCAATTTTCAATCTTCAATTTCCAATCTTAGCGGAAATACGTCGGTTTGGTTACCCGGGTCCCCGGCTCGATTTTTTCGGCCGTCTCGTCGGCGTCCAGCGCGAACAAGGGGTTGATTTCAACGTCCACGCCGTCGGCCATCTCGGCCCCGGCGGCTTGGAGCCAACGGCGGTGCTGGGCGACCATCCGCGCGCGGACCCACTCGGCCGTGTCGGTCTTTGCCCCGGGCGCGTTCTTCAGCGGCGCGAAGCCCTCGGCCGGATCGATCTCCATGACGATGGCGTTGCCAGCCGACGGCAACAGATCGAAGATGAACCGCTCGAACTTGATCGCGTTCGGCTCCCCAGGTTCGATCCGTTTGCCCGACGGATCGACGTACGGCACGCTCTTCCGTGCGATGTGGAAGGGCAACGCGTCGGCAGCGCCGGCCATGCGATCGAGGAAGGCGACGTCCATCACGTGCACGGCGATACTGCCCGCCCAGATCGCCAGCGAACCGTCCTCGTTGCGACGCCGGGCGAGGTCGTCGCTCAGGTCGGTGTACTCGATCACCATCAGGCGGCCGTCGACCTCGACCACGTTGCCCACCCGTTCCAGCGGATCCCGCTTGGCGACCACCTGGGTAGAGAGTTCCGATTCGCAAAGCACGTGGTAGCCGATGAACTCCGGCGAGCAGATGTTGATCAAGGGGTTGTCCACCTGGAAGCAGAAGAGTTGCCGGATGCCGCGGCGGTGGATATCGGCCAGCGCCCCGCCGCCGGCCAGCGCGGCCAGCATGCCGCCGTGGCCATCGGGACTGGTGGCGATCTGTCCGGGCGCCTCGAGCAGGACCTTGCCGGTCGCCGCGTCGATCGCCG
>JAUWWA010000231.1 GCA_030617125.1 Pirellulales bacterium
CCACGACCGGCATCACGCGGCGAAGTTCCTCGTCGGCCTCGACCGCTTCGGCGCCGGGCCGGGTGCTCTGGCCGCCCACGTCGAGGACATCGGCCCCCTGATCGGCCAGCCGCAGGGCGTGATCCATCGCCGCGGCCGGTTCGAGAAACTGCCCGCCGTCGGAGAAGCTGTCGGGCGTGACGTTGACGATGCCCATCAGCAGCGGGACCTTGCCGACGATGAGCGTTTTGGTGCGGAGTTTCCAACGGTCGGCGGGCGTAGCGAGCGCGTTCATCGGCCTTTCCCTACCACGGCGCTTCCATGAGCGAGACGATTTGCTCGGCGAGGCGGCTGATGGCCTGCTGATGCCCCGTGGCGATGGAATGGCCGACCTGCGCAGTGACGTTGCCCGTCCCGCCGACGTCGACCAGTTCCGGCGGCAGGGGCCCCATTTCCGTGCGGCGGAGCACGTTGCCGCGACGGTCCACCCAGTTGACCACGACCTGAAGGCCGACTTGCACTTCACGGGGCTCGCCGCTGTTGCGTTGGATCAGCACCCGCTTCGTCTCGCCGACAATCTCGCCGGAAAGGACGCTGTCGGCGCCGGGGTTGCCGGTGACCTTATAGGGCGTCTTCAGTTCGATCTCTTTCATCACGGCTTCGGTGAGCCGCTCGCCAAGACCCCGGCGGAAACTGTTCGACTTGAACATCGGCACGTAGACCGTGCGGATATGGGTCGGGTAGAGCGACCGGTTGCCGATCTGGTAGCCCGCGCAACCGGCCACGCAGACCAGGAGCGTCAGCAAAACAATCGATCTCGCACCAATCATTTTATATACTCTTCCGCCGGGTATGGATGACGCCGGAGCAAGTCGCTCACCCACTGAAGCGGTGCCCGTGAATCCTCAAACGGTGTCGGTGAATCGGGCGCTTGTCCCTTTTTTTCTTCGGGCGGTTCAAACACATTGGTCAGCCACTTGAATCGGTTGGGCGGTTCTTCCGGTTCGCCGCGTATTTGTTCCAGTCGGGCTTGTGCCTGAGGGGCGAATTGCGTCAGGGGATAGTCCTTGAGGATTGCCTGATAGTAATGCCGGGCGGCGCCGTATTGTTTCTTTTTGTCGTAATACTGGGCCACGGCCCAGTCCCGCTCGGCCTTGCGGCGGACGATGTCGTTGCGAACCTGCGCCACGCGCTGCTGTTCGGCGCCCAATTCGCGCCGGAACTGGCTGAGCGCCTGCTCGGCGAGCTCATCGGCCTCCTTCAGCGGTGTGCCGTCGTAGAGGTGCCCTTGATACATCTGCAGCTTGCTCTGGATTCCCAGCAGGTGGGCCCGCGGCTGGTGTTCGCTGCGCGGATATTCCTTGCGCACCACATCGTAGTGATAGGCGGCGTCTTCGTAGCGGCCCTTGCGGAAGTAGGTATTGGCCGTGGCCATGACGGCGTCGTCGGCCAGCGGGCCGATCGGGTCGTGCATCCGCACGCTCTCGTATGCCTTGATCGCATTGCCAAACGTGTCGAACCGCGGACGGCTCGCGTCGGTGAGGTTCGGCGTGGTCGGCCAGTGGGGGCTCGACGCGTGGAGTTGCTCCCAATACTGCGCGATCGCGAACAGCCGCTTGCAGATCGCGTCGAGATGCCGCGGGATCTTGTGTTTCTCGAGTAGCTTGTCGTAAGTGTCTTGCGCCTTGGGGTACTTGTCGCTGAAGAAGTAGCTTTCGGCTTCGAGGAACCAGGCATCTTCCTCCAGCGGCGAGTCGGGCCAGCGCGCCGCCGCCGAGCGGAACCGGCCGGCCGCCTCGGAGTACTTCTTCTGGCGGAATAGCGATTCCCCTTCTTGCAACAGTGCTCGCGCGACGCCTTCGTTCGGCCCGTAGCCCGACATTTTCTTGAGAGTCCCGCCGATATTGTCCGGGCTGAAGTCAGACAGCTCGTAGCTGGAATCGTTCTGTGACTCGGGTTCCGTCGAGGCAGTCGACGGGAGACCAGTCGCCGGGACCACGGGCGAGGATATGCCCGAGCGGGGGTCGATCGGCTCGGCGCCCGAGGCCGCGACCACCGGCGACGGCGCGTTCTGTTCGGCCGACGCCGAGTTTTGGCCGGTGAGTCTCCGCCACAGCCAGCCGTCATCGTCGACGTCGTCGTCATCGTGCAGCGGCTTCGGCGTCGCGGCGGCGACGTGCGACGCTGCGGGCGGAACGGCGGCGCAACCGGCCGCCAATCCGAACACCCAGACGAAGAGGATCAGAAGTCTCAATCCGCGAGTCGACATTTTTCCATTCCAAAACGCTTGGCGGCCGCCGGCACGGCGGCCGACGACGCGCCACAATCCGTGCGTCGCCCTTGCTTAGTTCCAAAGCGTGCCCAAGTAACGGTGCAAGCGAGGTTTTCGCCCCAACAAGTTTGCGATGTAGTGGTTCAGCACGCCACGGATTTCGCCGAGCGTGCGAGCATCGATTTCAATACGCGGCCAGGACGGGTTGTTCAAATCGGCCAAAGGCCCCATGGTCCGCAGCGCGCCGGCGCTGACGGAAACGACTTGTTTCTTTCCGGCGCGGCATTTCCCGCACAGCACGCCGCCGTCGAGCAGTCCGAACGCAACGCGGCCGGCAGGTTTGACCGGCGCGGCGCATTCGACGCATGTATCGAGCGACGGCATGTGCCCGAGCAGCCGCAGCACGCCCAACTCGAATCGCACCACTCTTCTCGGCACGCCTTCTCCGGCGATCAGTGCCTCCAGGGTTTTGTCGGCCAGGTCGAACAATTCCGGCTGAGGGTCATCGTCGTCGGTCAATCCGGAAAGCAACTCCGCGACGTAGTACCCGGCGTAGAGACTGAACAGCTCGCGGCCGGGCGGTCGAAACCGCCGCAAGAGCTTCGCTTCGGTCAGCAGGTCTAGGGCGTCGGACGATTTGTGGAGGAAGACTATTCGACAAAGGGCCAGCAGGTCAAGAGCAGACTCGAAAGGCCCTTTCGTTCGTCTACCCCCCTTCGCCAAGGCGCCTATCTTGCCAAACTCCCGGGTGAACAGCGTCACCACCAGGCTGGTTTCGCTGAACTCGACGGTCCGCAGAACGATGGCGTGGTCCTTCTCGGTGGACATGGGGGTTTCTGGTTTGGGATTTCCGGTTTCGGATTGTGGACGGCAGCCAACGCCCTGGGGACTGCGGTCCCGGGAGTGGGAACCTTTCAGTGAATTCAAACGTCTTTATACCATAGGGGTTTGTGATGCCAGAAGAAAGGTAAAAGGAGCCAAGGACGATGAACACGCACAACCGTATTGCCGGGTTCTCGACGACGGGATCGGCCGTGTCCGACGGGCTGCTTGCCCGCGGTGCAGCCGTATGCCTGGCCGTATGCCTGGCCGTCGGGCTGATCGTCACCGGCACGGCGGCCCGGGGAAGCGGAAAGCACGTCGGCGAATTGGCGGCGTATTTCGACCACGTCCAGATTGCCGAACCGGTCGTGTATCGCCACCTGGCGGTCTATCCCGTGCTGCTGAAAGACTACACCGAGTTGCGCGGCGGGTGGCTGACCCTCGATGCGGCCATCTCGCGCGGCGTGCTGGAAGTCAGCGAGAAGGGCGGCGGCAGCGTGCCCAGCGTGATCGTCCATAATCGCAGCCGCAGTGATCACATCTTCATCATGTCCGGCGAGGTCGTCTCTGGCGGCAAGCAGACCAGGACCGTCCGGCACGACGTCGTCCTTGCGCCGGGTCAACGCGTCGAGTTAAGTGTCTTTTGCGTCGAGGCCCATCGCTGGCAGGGCGGCAAGCAGTTCAGCGCCGGCAGGGCGCTGCTACCCCACTCGATCCAGAAGGAACTCCGCAAAGGCGCCGACCAGGGCCGCATTTGGTCCGAGGTGGCGCGCAGCAACCGGGCACTGGGGGCGGAAAACGCAACCGGCAGCCTGCACGTCGCGCTTGAGGCCGCCCCGGTCCGCAACAAGCTCGCCGAAGTGCGCCGAAGCATCGTGCCCAAGCTGCCCGATGGTGCGATGGGCTTCATCTTCGTCGATCGCCGACGCGCCGTTGGGGCGGATTTCTTCGGCCGCGCCGATCTCGCCCGGCAGCTCCTCCCGAAACTGCTCGACTCCTATGCAGTCGACATTGTGCTACTGCGCGACGGCGGGATGCCGCCGGAGAAAAGAACGGACCATCGCGTGGCGATCGACTTCTTCGAGCGCATCCGTCGCACGGGCAGCCGGCGTGCCGAAACACCCGGCTCGGGCGCCGGCATCCGCACCCGCGCCGGCGGCCTGCTCGGCGACGGCGTCAGCCTCGGCGACACGCCGGTCCACTACGGCGTACAGATCCAAGACCGCATCGTCCCGCGTCCCAAACCGGCTCCGCGCCTTCAACAGCGACGCTAGCGAAAGCAGGCCACCAACCAAGCCAAGCCACGACGAGGGTGCGTGGTTGTATTGCTGCCGGCGCCTAGTATAATCCTACACGGAGGTACCGATATGTCCGAACCCGACAACAAGACTGTACTGTCGTTGATGGCCCATCCCGACGATGTGGAGTTCCTTTGTGCGGGCACG
>JAUWWA010000012.1 GCA_030617125.1 Pirellulales bacterium
GTCTCCATGCAATGCTCATAGTGCTGCTGAAAACGCGACAACGCATCCTCGGCATATTCCTGCCGTTTATCTTCGGGCAGGTCCGTGTGGTAGTTTGCGTTGACAAGTATGCTTTTCACTTCGCCGGCACTCTCTCCGCGCACGACATTCCCCGGGTCGCAACTGAGATTGAGAACACCTTGTTCAACCGGATACTTGAGGCGAATTCCAAGGGCCACGGGCTTGAGTGGATCAGTATTCCACGTGCCGGTTTTGAGAAACTGCCGGATAAGAACTTCTTCAGGCACGGCGCACGGCATGAAACCCGTCATGTTAACCCCAGTGGCAGTATAGCGAACGTACGGCAATTTCTTGATATATTTTATTGCCAATTCTCCAACACGCGAAGGGATAGCCCCTGGGGTCGGATTGTTGTCGACAATCTGCAGCTTGCTTTGCTCCACGGTGAACACAATGCCGTTGGTGTACTTCACGACCGAAACTGCAGGAGTGCAAAGCGGTGGCTCCGCCCCTTCCCAATTGTCTGGAACGATTTTCTCGGATGCAAGAAAGGAAGGGTGAAGAATCGAGGGATTGTGGTGCTGGGCTACGACAACGGCAGCAACATTCAGAAGCTCGAACTCCATTGATAGCGCTCCTTAATAACCCTCATGCACGCGGACCGGAACAGATGATACCCAAAACGTCCAAAGCTTGATTATTGTCCACACACGTCCCATGGGCAAGTAGGGGGTCTGAAACGAATGGAGAACGTCAAATCGAGACATTTTTGGTGCCACGAAGGCTCGATTGTGAAAGCCGCTGTGGGGAGACACTTCTGCCACCTCTATACCCCACAGTAGCAATTGGTAGCGCCCCTTCACAAGGCTTCGGCGCGATTCTAGCGGAAACTACGGCCCAATTTCAAGACAAATCGTGGAACTGCCACTGGTAATACCACATGGTTTTCGAATCGAATAGCGGGGGCCGTCCGTGCATGTCGCCATAGTGGCGAGGCGCGATCACGGCTTGACGCAGCCGACAGCCCCTCTGGCGGGGTAACACTCGCGTGACAATCGGGCCGTGCATGACTATAATAAACCAAGATGGGTTGGAACTGTTCCGTCCCCGCCTTGAGGCCCGCCGCCGACGTGCATTCCGCGGGACCACACGACGAAGAGGTTTGCTCACATGGCTCGATTACGATCCAACGGTGCGCCGCGGCGCGGCGGGTTTGCCTACCGTGGGCTGATGGTTGCGCTGGTGGTGCTCAGCGCCCTGCCGCTGATTGCCTGGAACATCTGGCCGCGGTTCTCCTTTTCGGCGCAAGAGGCTGCGCCGATGATGCATACTGTTGCGCGCGGCCAGTTTCTGCACGAGATCACGAATCGCGGCAACGTCGAAAGCGCCAACAACGTCGAGATCCGTTGCGAGGTGGAAGCGAAGGGCACGCCCGGCACGACGATCCTCCAGATCGTGCCCGAAGGCACCGCCGCCCAGCCCGGCGACGTGCTCGTGAGGTTGGACTCCTCCGCCTTCGAGAAGGAGCTAACCAACCAGCAGATCCTCTGCGCAAACAGCCAGGCGGATGTCATCCAGGCTGAGAACGTCTACGAAACGGCCAAGATTGCCAAACGGGAATACCTTGAAGGCCAGTATGAACTGGACAAGCTGACAATCTTGAACGCGAAAACCGAGGCCGAGGAATACCTTCGCCGGGCGGTCGAGTACCTGAAGTACAGCGAACGGCTGGCCGCCAAGGGATACGTCACCGCGCTTCAGTTGGAGGCGGATCGCTTCGCTCTCGAGAAAGCCAAGAACGAACTCGATTCGGCCGAGACCGAGCTTAAGGTGCTCGAAGAGTTCACCAAGGAGAAGCAGTCTATTCAGCTCGAAGCCGACATCAAGACGGCCGAGGCCAATCTCAAGGCCAAGCAGGCCAGCCACGATCTCGACATACAAGAACGCACCCGGATCGAAGACCAGATCAAGAAATGCGTCATCCGCTCGCCGGAGGCTGGGCAAGTCGTCTATGCCAACGTCTCCAACCGCCGCGGCGGCCGGGAGATCATCATCGACGAGGGCGAACTGGTCCGTGAACGCCAAGTGATCATCCGGCTGCCCGACAGCAAGCGCATGCAAGTCGTCGCGGATATCAACGAGGCAAAGATCACAATGGTCAAGCCGGGCATGCCGGTAACCATCCGGCTGGATGCCTTCCCCGAATTGGAACTCAAGGGCACAGTCGAGAAGGTCAACGAGTTCCCTGAACCCACCTCCTGGCACAGTGTCGGTGTGAAGGAATACAGGACGATCATTCGGATCGACGGGTCCCCGCCGGGATTGCGGCCGGGTCTGAGCGCCGAGGTAAGAATCCATGCCGAGCACATCCCCGATGCACTGCAAGTTCCCGTTCAGGCGATTTTCGAGCACGGCGCTAAGTACTACTACGTGACCTTCAACCGCGGGAAGCACCAGGCCCACGAAGTCCGGATCGGCTCGACCAACGACAAGTTCATCGTGATTCCCGGCGGCCTCGAACAAGGCCAGCAGGTCGTGCTCAACGCGGCCGCTTATCGCGACAAGGTCGATCTGCCCGAGTTAGTTGCCGAGAACCACGCGCCGCCGCCCGGGCCGGCCACGCCGGGCCGCAAACAACCGCCCGGCGCCACGGCATCGCCACCACCTCAGCCGCCCGCCAGGGCAGGCGAACGATTCGCTGCGCTGGACGCCGACGGCAACGGCCGGATCGAGGGCAGCGAAATGCCGGAGCAGATGAAAGCGTTTTTGCAGCGCCTTGATGCCAATGGCGACGGCGCCGTGGATCGCGCTGAAATGAACGCCGCCGTCAGCCGGAAGCAAGAGCAAGGCAGCCAGCCGCGTTCCGGACCGGGCGGCCCCGGCAAGGCGGCCTCCGGAGGCTCACGATGACATCCGCTGCTTGCGTGCAAGACGTCACCAAAGAGTATCGCATGGACGGCGGCACGGTTCGAGCCTTGCGAGGCGTCAGCCTCGAAGTGCCAGAGGGCGATTACGTCGCCATCATGGGACCCTCCGGTTCCGGAAAGAGCACGCTGCTGAACTTGCTGGGATGCCTCGACCGTCCGACCTCGGGCAGAATCATGCTCGGCGACAAAGACGTGACCCGGGCCAGCGACGATCAGCTCTCCGAAATCCGCGCGTCGCGCATCGGCTTCGTTTTCCAGTCGTACAACCTCATCCCGCAGCTTACCGTCCTGGAAAACATCGAGGTCCCCTTGTACTACCAGGGCAGGTTTGCAAGCGACGATCGCCGGCGGTGCCTCGAACTGGCCGAAATGGTTGGGCTGAGCGACCGGCTCAAGCATCGGCCCACCCAACTTTCCGGAGGGCAGCAGCAACGCGTCGCCATCGCCCGAAGCCTCGCCAATGACCCCTATTTCATGCTCGCCGACGAACCCACAGGGAACCTCGACTCGGTCACCGCCGCCGAGATCCTCGAACTGCTCGTCGAACTGAACCACAACGGCAAGACTATCATCATGGTCACGCACGAAACCGACATTGGCCGCCAAGCCAAACGTATCATCCAGCTAAAAGACGGGATGATTCTGGAGAAGGAATGATGAGTGATGAGTGATGAGTGATGGGTGATAAATAATGAATGACGAATGACCAATCCCCTAATTCCTAGTCCCTAGCCCCCAGCCCCTAGCCCCTAACCCCTAGTCCCTGACCCATGACCTTCCTCTGGTTCCGAACCTGGCAACTGGGCGTTAAGAGCCTGCTGCTGCATCCGTTGCGCTCGTTGCTGACGGTGCTGGGTATCTTCATCGGCACCGCCAGTGTGATTTGGTTGTTGGCGATCGGCGAGGGAATCAGCCGCAAGGCGCAGGAGCAGATCGAAAGCCTCGGGGCGAACAACATCATTGTCCGGTCGATCAAACCGCCCAGCGAAGTCACCGAAGGCATGGGCCGCTTGCTGTCGTACGGGATCCTTCGCAACGACTACGAGCGGCTTCACGAAACCATTCCCACGGTCGAGCGGATTCTGCCCATCCGCGAAATGCGTCGCCGCTTCGGCTTCTCCAGTCGCATGGTCGACGGCCGGCTGGTCGGTTGCACGCCGCAGTACGCCGAGGTGACGCGGCTGGAGGTGGACCGCGGGCGGTTCATCAGCGACGGCGACTTGCGCGACCGGCACAACTATTGCGTCCTGGCCGCCGACCTGGCCACCAGGCTGTTCCCCTTCGAGGACCCCATCGGCCGATCGGTCCGCGTCGAAAGGGACTACTACGTCGTGCTCGGCGTCATGAAGCCGCGCGCGCCGTCGGCCGGGATCGGCGGGTCGCTGGCCGCGCAGGAATTCGACAATGACGTCTACATCCCCATCACCACGCTGTGGAACCGCATCGGCGACACCGTGTTCACCGCGCGAAGCGGCTCCTTCGAGGCCGAGCAGATCGAACTCAGCCAGATCACGCTGCGCGTCGACGAGGTGAAAAACGTCCTGGAAACCGCCGACCTGGTCAAGGAAACGCTCGAGCGGTACCACCGCATCAAAGACTACGGCGTGACCGTGCCGTTGGAGTTGCTCGAACAGGCCCGAACCACGCGACTGATGTTCATCATCTTTATGGGCCTGATCGCCGCCATCTCGCTGCTCGTCGGCGGCATTGGCATCATGAACATCATGCTCGCCACCGTCACCGAGCGCACCCGCGAAATCGGCATCCGCCGCGCGCTCGGCGCCAAACGCGGCGACATCATCCGGCAGTTCCTCGTCGAGACGATCGTGCTGTCGACCGTTGGCGGAATCACCGGTGTGCTTGGCGGGCTGACGGTCGGCCCGGTCTTACGGCTCATCCTCGCTGCCTTGGAAAAGACCACGCCGCAGGTCATGGCCCAACTGCCCGAGATCATCCGCACGGCCACGCCGGTGATTGTTCCCTGGTCGATCCCGCTGGCGTTCGGCATCTCGGTCACCATCGGCATCATCTTCGGCCTCTACCCGGCCAGGCGCGCCGCGGCCATGGACCCAATCGAGGCCTTGCGGCATGAGTAGACGCACGAGGCTTCACTCCAAGCCGGGTGCGAAGCCGTGACGCACGATGTTCTTGGCGCAGCCGTGGGGATCGACGAAGTGGAGCAGGTGACCGGCCTCTCCGGCTTTGCGTCGACGACACGTCATTTCCATATCATTTCGTCGCCAATTCCGCTGGTGCAGTGCAGGGGCTTTTCCGGCTGCCCCGCCATGGTATGATAGTCCCGTTCGGTTTATTCCATTGCGTAAGAGTGTGTGCCATGATAAAACCGCGTGCATGGCTATGTTGGAGTAGCGGCAAGGACAGCGCCTGGGCGCTGCACGTGGTACGCGTGCAAAGCGAGATGGAGATCATTGGCCTGTTGACCACGCTCACGCAGCCGTACCAGCGGGTTAGCATGCACGGCGTTCGCGACGATATTCTGGCCGCGCAAGCCGAGGCGGCGGGCCTGCCGCTTTGTCGCGTGGCCATTCCCGCCCCTTGTCCCAACGAGACGTATGAGGATGCGATGCGGCAGGCATTGGCCCAGGCCAGGCAGCGGGGCGTCACGCGGATGATCTTCGGCGACCTGTTCCTACAGGACGTTCGCGACTACCGCCAACGGCAGTTGCGCGGCACCGGCATCGACGCGGTGTTTCCGTTGTGGCAACGGCCCACCGGCGAGCTGGCCGAAGAGATGATCACCGCCGGGCTGGTCGCTCACGTCACGTGCCTCGATCCGCGGAAGGCGCCGCGCGCGCTGGCCGGGGGAATCTTCGATCGTGGGCTGCTCGCGCGGCTCCCAGCCGGCGTTGATCCCTGCGCGGAGAACGGCGAGTTCCACACGTGCGTTTCCGCCGGCCCGATGTTTACCCACCCGATCCCGATCCGCGTGGGCGAGACCGTTGAGCGGGACGGATTCGTCTTCACCGACCTGACCCTGGCGCCATGCGAGCCGTCCTTATCCTGACACCGATCATCTTGCTGGTCTTTGCCGGGAGCTTCCTGGCGAAACGGCTGTTGGTTGAACCGCGCGCAATCGTCCCACCCGACGCCAGACAATGCGAACGGATCGTCTCGATGGCGCCGAGCATCACCGAGACGCTCTTTGCCTTGGGGTTGGGCGATCGGGTGGTCGGCGTGACGCGCTATTGCAAGTATCCGGCCGGAGCACGACAAAAGGCCAAGGTCGGCGGGTACCTCGATCCGAACTTCGAGGCGATCGTCGCCCTGAGGCCCGACCTGGTCGTGATCCTGGCCGACAGCGGCCCTGCGCGGCGCACCTTCGACAAGTTGCGACTCCCCACCTTGGTTGTTTGCCACAAGAGCATCGACGGCATTCTCGACTCGATCTCCACGATCGGACGTACTTGCGGCGCGGAGAAGAAGGACGAAGAGATCGTCGCCGACATTCGCTCGCGCATGCAGCGCGTCCGCCGAAAGACAGCCGACCTGCCGCGACACAGCGTGTTGATCGCCATCGATCGCATGTTGGACCGCCGCCGCTTGGAAGACATTTACTTTGTCGGTCGGGATGGGCAACTCGACCGGATGATCGAGTTGGCCGGCGGGCGGAACGCCTACCGCGCCGCCGTACGATTTCCCGTCATTTCGACCGAAGGCATCCTGCAAATCAACCCTCAGGTGATCATTGACGTGGTGCCCGAGTTGAAGGCCGCGGAGATCGGCAAGGAAGCGATCCTGGCCGACTGGCGGCAGGTCGCCGAAGTCGACGCCGTGAAGCACGGCCGCGTTTACGTGCTGGCCGACGACCGCGCGTCGATTCCCGGCCCCGGCTTCATCCGAACGGTCGAGCACCTTGCCCGGCTGATCCATCCCGAGGTAGACTGGTAGCGACCATGACGACGCCGGACGACAACACGGCCATCGACGTTCGCGATTTCTACTTCCGCATCGGCGGCAAGGAGATCCTTCGCAACGTGTCGTTCAGCGTGATGCGGGGCGAATACGTGGCGATTGTCGGGCCGAACGGGGCCGGAAAAACCACGCTGCTCAAGTGCCTCGACCGCATCCTCACCGGCGGAACCGGCCGGATCGAAATCTTCGGCCGGCCGCTTGGGCGCTACCGCCAAAAGGAGCTCGCCCGGCGCGTCAGCTACGTGCCCCAGGCCGATGGCCACGTCTCGCCGTTTACCGTCGAGCAGTTCGTACTGATGGGCCGCTACCCGCACCTGAGCCCCTTCTCGACCGTCGGCCGGCACGACCGGCAGTTGGTCCGCGAGGTGCTCAAACAGACCGGCACGGCCGAGTTCGCCGACCGGCCGCTGGGCACCTTAAGCGGCGGCGAACGCCAGAAGGTCTTCATCGCCGCCGCCTTGGCCCAAGGCGCCGACGTCCTGCTGCTCGACGAGCCGACCACCGTCCTCGATTACCACCATGAGGCCGAGGTCCGCGCACTGTTGGCCGCCGCGAACAAGCGCTCGGGCGTGACGATCGTCAATGTTACCCACGATCTGAACCACGCCGTATTGGAGAGCGACCGCGTCGTGGCGCTGCGCGAGGGGGCCGTGGTTTTCGACGGGCCGCCCAGCAACATCATGAAGACCGACGTGCTAAGGCGCATCTACGAGACGCCGCTGTTGCTGGTCGATCATCCCCAGGCAACGATCCCAGTGATCGTGCCGCGGATTCCTTTGGAGACGACGCCATGAAGCAGGGCTTCGTGTTGCTGGTGCTGTTCGTGCTCGCCGTCGTCGTGGCGGCGGGCGCGCCGCTGGTGGGCATCGAGCGGATTCCGATCGACGTGCTGTGGCGGGCAGACGCCGATCAGACCCAGTTCGACATCCTCTGGAGAATCCGCATTCCGCGCGTCGCGATGGCGTTTCTGGCCGGCTCGGCGCTGGCCACCGCCGGCATGACGTTTCAGGCGATGTTTCGCAACCCACTGGCCACGCCCTTCACGCTGGGTGTGGCCAGCGGCGCGTCGCTCGGCGCGGTCGTATGCCTGCACCAGGGTTGGTCGTTCGCTTGCCTGCGCTGGGTGGGCATATCGAGTATTTCAGCTTGCGCGTTCGGCGGCTCGCTCATGACGGTCCTGTTGGTCTACGGTCTGACTCGAGCGAGGCGCGGCTTCTCCACCGCCACCATGCTCCTGGCCGGCGTCGCCATAAGCTTCTTCTTCTCCAGCCTGATCCTCTTCCTCCAATACCTTAGCGACCTCGCGCAAATGTTCCGCATGCTCCGCTGGGTGATGGGAGGGTTAGACAACGTCGTCGGCTTTCACGACGTGCTCAACGTGCTGCCGCTGGCCGTCTCCGGGTGCCTGATCGTCTTGTACCTGACGCACGAGTTGAACCTGATCACCACCGGCGAAGAACTGGCGACCAGCCGCGGCGTGGAAGTGAACCGGCTGAAGAAGACGCTGTTTTTCGCCGCGTCGCTGATGGTCGGCGGCGTGGTGGCGTTCTGCGGGCCGATCGGGTTCGTCGGCCTGATGGCGCCGCACATCTGCCGGCTTCTGATCGGACCCGACCACCGATACCTCACGCCCGCCACGCTGCTGTTCGGCGGCGCGTTCCTGGTGGTCTGCGACACCGTGGCCCGCACGTTCATGGCGCCGACTGAACTACCTGTGGGCATCATCACGGCATTGCTGGGCGGCCCGTTCTTCATCTGGCTGCTGCTGAGCCGCGCCTCGGAGCCGGTAGGAGAGCCCCGACTGGGCACTTGAAAAGCCGTGACCAGTGACGTAGAATTGTCATAGTAGCGGTTGAGGACCGGTTCCGTTTTTCAACTTTTCGCATTGGGAGGGATATAGAAGATGAAGAGCTTAGTAGCGGCGACAGTCATTGTACTGCTGGCCTCGTCGACGGCGTTTGCCTGCGGATGCGCCGCGCCGGTGGCCGTGCAGACGTACTATCCGGCCACGCCGGTGGTCACGTACTATTCAGCGTCGGCTTGCCATCCAACCACCGCGTACTACCCAACGTATTACCCAACATACTACCGAGCCTACTACCCGTACACCGCGTGGTACACACCGATGGCGGCTCGCACCTGGGTAGGTCCGTTGGGCCGAGTGCGCACGACGTATTACCTGGGTTGGTAGATTGCCCGGTGCGGCGGATCAGCGGCCGAAAAGCGGTGACTCGGTGAGCCCATGGGCTTTCTTTCTTGTCGGAGACCATGCTCACGACCCCCGTAGGCATGACGCCCGAGCATAAAGCCGCGACCGGTGGTCGCGTTGCCGTTCGGCGCGATCACCGGTAGCAGCTTTATGGTTGGAGCGCATCGTCGCGGCGGGCCTTGCGCAACTGTTGCCGGACTTCCTCGATCTCGTCTACGCCAAGATGCTTCGCGAGCAGCTTTCGCGTGTCGCCGAACAGCATGTCGATCTTTACCTGTGTGGCCCGATCGTCCGAGCGAATCTCCTTCTGCCGCTCCGCGAGCATCCATGAGAAATCATCACCGGTTGGAAGGCGGCGCAGCTCGGCGAGCAGTTCCATGGCCTTGGCGAATTGCTTGGCCTTGATGCGGGCCTTCGTCCGCACGAGCAACAACTCCCGGCGCGTGACCAGGTCGACCAGTTCCTCCTGCAATCCGGTAATGAATCCTTCGGCCTCCAAACGCCCGTCGTCGTTGGCGATTTGCGCGACGAACGTCGGCTCCAGCCCGGGCGCCATCGGCAACCGGGCCAGCAACTCGCCGCCGTGCTTCACCAACAACACTCGCAACACGTTCGCCGCCGGCACCACCACCACGCGGCCTTGCCGGTCGGTTCGGCCGACGAGCGTCGTGGCGATCGAGTCGGGCGGATGGGCGAAAACGTCGTAGCCGGGCAGAACCTCCCTCTCGCCAGAGCGCGATTGAAGTACAAGTGTACTCGCTGCGCGCGGCGCCACGACGGCCAAGGCCAACTGTTCGACCCGGCCGCGACGGCGCCCGCTCAGCGGGCTGCGCAGGCCCGTGATCAACCGGCACAAAATCTCCCGCGGTGTAACCTCCTGGACTGAAAGATAGGTCCAGGCGACCGGGATGATCCGCCGCGGCGTGCCGTCGCGATTGTTGTACCGAATCACCGGCCGGAACGCGTCGCCGCGACGGACCGCCACCAGGCCCGGGTCGCGCAGCGGCAACGCCGACGCCTTCAGCCACAGGCGCACGTTGGCGCCGTCGACGTGGCCGACCAACGCCAGCGGCGCGAACGCCTCGAAGACGGCGCCCATCGCCACGTCGGAAAGCTTTCCAAACTGCCGCACACCGCGCGAGATCGTTGGACCCCAAACCTCCGTCCGGAGGTCCAACTCACGCACCGCCACGCGGATGCCGCCGTCGGCGCGGGTGACCGCAAGCAGCATCACCTTGTCGCAATCGCCGACCTGGTCGCCGAGCGATTCGAGCGTGAGCGAGTCGATCGCCGCGATCATCGCGCGAGCTAGGGCGGGCTCGGCAGGCTCGACCGTCACGTCCCACGCCGCACCAACCAACGCGTCGGTCCGGTCGATCAACCCGGCCGTGAAGTCGCCTTGCAGCAGCGGCGTAAACTCCGGCCCCTGGGCGAACGCCACGAGCACGCGAACCCGATACGGTGTGAATTCCCAAACCGACTGCCCCACAGCCGGTACGGCGCCGACGAAAAAAACCGTCGCAACACAGAACACTGCGCAAGACCTACGCCAAAGATACGGAAGATTGCCAAAGGCAAATTGCAGATCACAAACGGCAAATCTGGATCGCACAAGGCTCTGTCGTCGGTTGGGATTTTTCATTGTGCAGTGTCTAATTTCCAATTGTCAGCTCCCTTACTCAAGGGAATACTGGAAGACCACGCGCCATTGCTCAACGTTCTGATACAGCGTGATCGGCTGCGCGCCGATCCCTTTCAACTCACGCCGGTAGGCGAAGTGGTCGACCAGTTGCCACAGCGGCACGACAGCCACGTCGCCGTGCGCGATCCGGTGAACGCGGCGCAGCCGGTCGTGGAGTTGCTGCCAGTCGGCGGCCTGCTCGAGCTGGCGCAGGGCAAGGCTCATGTAGGGGCTGCACCCGGCCGCGATGCCGTCGCTATCCAATAGCCGGCGCACATCGATAATCGGCTCCCACATCGCCAGTTCGGCGTAGAGCAAGTCGACATTCTCGGGAATCCGCCGCGGTGCGGGACCGGATAGCTGCTTCAGTTCGACCGGAATGCCGACCAATTCGAGTTGCCGCCGGATCGACCGGCAGGCCGATCGGGCGATCTCGCCGGCCGGATGCGCCAGCACGAGCCGCGGCATCTCCTTGAGCCGCTCGCCCTTCTTCTTGCGCGCCGCCGCCAGTTCGCGCACGCCGAGTTGCGCCAATGCAATCGCCAGACGCGGCTCGTACGGCCTTGGCTCGATGTTGCGATCGCACGCGTAGCCCAGCGGGTCGTCGTAGCCGAAGCCGGGCGGAAACGGGCCGCTTGTGACCTCGCAGCCCTCCATCTCGCCGCCGGTGAGCTGCCGGAGGATCGCCTCGCGATGGATCCCGTAGACCAACGCCCGGCGAAACGTGCGGCTGGCCAACAGTTCCTTGCGCATGTTCGGAATCAAACAGTGCACCAGCGGCACGGCGTAGGGCTGGACGACGACGTTCGGGTCCTTGCTTACGAGGCTCAGTCCCCAGGGGCTAACGCGGTCGAGGACCTTGATTTCGCCGCGCCGAAGCGCCCGGATCGCCAAGGCCCCCTTGTCGAAATGCCGCTCGACCACTTCCATCGGCTGCCCCGCCTTGGCCGCGAAATAGTTCTTGTTAGCCAGGTAGGTGATCTCGTTCCCCTTGCGGGAGGCGACGCGGTATGGGCCGTTCACCGGCGGCGGCCAGGCGGAAGTGTCCGCTGCGTTATA
>JAUWWA010000194.1 GCA_030617125.1 Pirellulales bacterium
AGTCGACGATCATCAGCCGATCGACGCTGCCGGTAATCGCCGTGGGGATATGCACGAAGCCGCGGATCGCGACAATCTGCCCGGCCTCGACCGCGACCGGCGGACTGGTGATCCAAATCGGGGCGGTTTCGAGCACGCCCGGCGGGTTCTCCGGATCCTCGGCCCGGGCCACAAGCCGTAGTCCGTAGAAGCCAGAGTGCACTGCGTCGGCGATCAGGTCGGCCGAGGTCCGGACTCCCGGCGTGGTGTGTCGGAGGTGCTGCCAGCCGGCGGCTAGCAGCGCGTTGAAGTCCTCGAAGTCGCCGCCGGTGAGTCGATTCGGCCCCAGTTGCGAGCCACGGATTCGTTCCGTCCAGCGGCGGAACCATGGGAGTGTCTCGAAACTGACGGCGGGCGGGATACCCAGCGGGGAATCGAGCCCGGCGGTCGCGGCCTCCCACTCGGCTCGCCCAAGAAGCCGTAGCGACCGCATTGCGCGGCGAGCATGTAGATAAGCGGCCCGATAGTCGCGCGACGCCAGGTAGCCGTCGGCCCACTGAATTTCCTTCCGAGCGGCGGACAGTTGCGGATGCGACCGTGCGGCGGTGGATTGTGGGGCAAGCTGTTCGAGGACTTGGCCCACCACGTGGAGTTTTCGGACGGCCAGGTCGCGTTGCAACGCGGCGGCGCGAGGCCCGATCGCCTGCGAACGCCGCGTCAGGCTGGCGACGACCAGCGGGTCCTGGGCCAGAAGGGCCTGATCGGTCAATGCGAACTCATCCAACGTCACCCGCATCCCACCGGTCACCCGCTTGTGCCGAAGCGGCCGCAACCCGCCGGGGACGAGGTGATAGGCAGCCGACGACTCGGGCACGCCGGGCACGACCAGCGACAGCCCGCCGCCGGGCGACCCGCCGGGCACGAACTGCGCACCGGGCGTCGAGCAGATCGGCAGCAGCAGCCGGGAGCGATTGCTTCGCAAGACGGCGCCGATGACGCCCTGGCGGTTGCCTTCGGCGGTGGCCTGGAAGTCTCCGCCCGCCGCCCAAGGCTCGATCAGTTGCACGTCGAGGTTGACGAGTTCGAGCGTCGTGGCCCGATGCCGTGTTTCCGGATCGGAGGCGTCCAGCCGCGAGTGCGAGGCGAACAGCAACCCCCGAGAGGCCGAGCCGATCGCCGTGTAGACCAGCAGACGGATTTGTTCGATCCCCGCAGTATGCGGCGCCGCGGCGGCCGGCTCTAAGGCGGCGAGTTGCCGACCCACCGTGGGCGACAGTTGTGTTTGGATCGTGGTCCAGATCGGCGTTCCCGGCCTTGCCAGCCGCGGCCGGCGGCGAATCCACTCGCCCCAGTCGGCCAGTTTCAGGCTGGTTCCCAGCGGCCGGCGGTCGAGCAGCAGCAAGTCGAGCAGCCGGCTGTAAGCGCGTAGATCACTCACCGGCTGAGCGATCAACGGTCGGCCGCCGCGCCGGTCGGCCGCACGGATCCACTGTGCCCAGCGACGCGTGTCCGCGAGCCGGTCGCCGGAAAGGCCGTGCCCGAGGTCCCACGCCAGCACCCGCGCGTACTCCGGGCCGATCAGCGCAGGCACAGCCGCGGGATCATCGGGCAACTTCGCATCTGCAGGGCGTGGTGGCGGGCATATCAACCACAGGCCCAACCGGTTCGCCTCCGCGAGTTGCACGGCGGTGGGCGCGGCGGACAGCCACACGCCATTGAACCCCAACCGTCGCAGATACTCCAGCGGTTCGCCCTGGTGTTGAATGACACGCGGAAATACGGGCCGACCCTCGGCCATCAGGACCGAGCCGACCAGCCGGGCGCAGCTAGCGTTTCCGTCCGCGGAAGCACCCGCAGTGCGTGCGTCGGCGGACGCTCCCGCACCGCGGTCGGGGGGTGACTGTGATTGGTTCGGCGCGACCCCCGGTCGCGATTTTGCGGGCGCGACCGCCGGTCGCGGCTTTGTGGGCGAGGCCACGAACCCAGCGATGTCGAGGTCGTCGATCCAGACGTTGGTCGCGCCCGGCCCGCCGTAGACGTTCAACAACACGGCGTCGACATAGGCCTCGCGGCCGTCGACGTTTGGCCCGAGTTGGGTCCGCAACACGCGGACCCGGCGCATCAGCAGCCGCCGCACGTCGTCGATCCGCAACTGCTGCCAACGACCGATGTCGGTGTAGCTCGAGCCGCGCACCACGGTGGCGACCGGCCGGCCGGTCCGGGGATCGGCGGTCCGCGGCAGCACCAGCCGGGCGGCAAGTTGCAGCCCGGGCCGATCCGACTTGACCCAAACGCTCGGCAGCAATTCGTCGATCACCCTGGCGCGGCCGACGTCGTGGCCAATGTGGACAAAGGTGCCATGGTCGCCCCGCAGGCTCAGGTGTTCGCAACCGTCGCCGGTGTGGGCGGCGCCCTGCTCGCGCCGGTGGCGTTCGATTCGGTATCGGGCGTTTCCGCCGGCGTCGCGCCAAGTGGGCGTTGGACCTTCAAACCCCTCGTACCACGCAGTTTGGCCCCGCGCGGTCGTTACGCCGGCGGCGATAGCCAGCAGTGTGGCGGCGGCGATCAGATTCGCTACGCAACGCGCCATATAAATCGTGTGGGCAAAACGCAACATTTCCGATTCGGGTGCAACTTCGACGTAACTCGGGCTTGTATCAGGATTTGCGAAAGGCATCCAGGTCAAACGTGGCATTTTGTCACGAGGGCGCCCGAGCAAGGAAATTGGCCAAAACGCAGAAGTGCTGTCGTCCAAGGAACTTACGACGATTTGTCGCCGACCGCCGCCGATCCGGCACGCCGAGTGCTTTTCCAAAAGATGTTCGCACATCGAAGGAGGCGCCCATGAGCAACCAGGCACACGTCATCAAGTCCGACAGCGCTGACATCCCGCGAGAAATGGCCGATCTGGCCGCCGCCGTCTATCGGTTACCCAACGAACACCGCGAAGCGATCGAACCGGTTCTGGCCCGCGTGCTCGACAGCACCCGACGCCGGCGTCGCATCCTCTGTTTGGTGCAGGACGCCTTGAGCCAATTACGGCTGGACATGAAATACCTGGCGTTCGACCTGGAGGCGACGCGGCGCGAGCGCGACGATTATCGCCGGAAACTCGAAGAGGCCTCGTAAGCGCATGGCGCCCGGGGCACGCTTCCCGGAGGATTTCCTCCCACAAGCCACGCCGCAGCAGGATGGGGTTCTACCCATTTGTGGCTATCGTCAATTGTCGGGCCCATTGCGGTCAGGTGCCCTGCGTGGGTATTGCGATCCGAATAGGTGGGCAATATAATACATAACATAATAAGGGCTGGATCACCCGACGCACTGCACCGGGCTCCATGGCATCATCCTATCGCTCATAACGCGTGGAAGTAGTGTCGGCATGGCCAGACCATCCGCCGAGAAAGTTGCGCAGCATGCGTTCGACCTGGGGTTGCTCGACGAGCGGCAGTTGCGGGAGATTTGGGCGACTTTCGGCACCCGAGAGGTCCCGGTGGAGGACTTTCTGCAATTGCTCGTGCGCCGCGGGTTCATGACCAATTATCAGGTCGAGCGCCTGATGAAGGAGGAGCAGAGCGGGTTCTTCTTCGGCGACTACAAAGTGCTTTACCTGATCGGCGCCGGGACGTTTGCCCGGGTATATCGGGCGGTGTGTCAGAAGTCGGGTCAGGTGACGGCATTGAAGGTGCTTCGCCACCGCTACAGCGAGAACCCGGTGCAGTACGGCCTTTTCGTCCGCGAGGGCAGGGTCGGCTGCTCGTTGCGACATCGCAACATCGTCCCGATCTACGACGTCTATTCCCATGGCAAGACGCACTTCCTGGTGATGGAGTTCGTCGAGGGGCGGAATCTGCGTGAATTCGTCAAGGTCCGCGGAAAAGTTGAACCGGCCGAAGCCACCAAGCTGATGTCCGACATCGGCGCAGGCCTGCACTATGCCTTCGAGAACGGCATCACGCATCGCGACCTGAAAATGAGCAATGTGCTGATTTCGAGCCGGCGCGAGGCGAAGCTGGTCGATTTCGGCCTGGCGGCCATGGACGAGATGCTCGCCAACGCCGATTTGGCCGATCTGCCCAATACCCGAACCATCGACTACGCCGCGTTGGAACGAGTAACCGGCGTACGCCGCGACGACACCCGAAGCGACATCTACTTCCTCGGCTGCATCTACTACCACATGCTTACCTGTGTCGCCCCCCTCTCCGAAACGCGCGAGCGGTTGAAACGGCTCAGCTGGCAGCGTTTTCTCAACGTGACGCCGATCCGCAAACTCAATCCGGTCCTGCCCGATTCCGTGGTGCTGGTCGTGAACAAGTCGATGATGCTCAACCCGGAGCACCGCTACCAGTCGCCCTCCGCCATGCTGAGCGACCTGGCCATCGCGACGCAGCGCATGGCCGAAGAACCTCCCGCCAGTGCCGATCGAATCGGCGACGGCGCCTCCGGCGCCGAAGGCGCGATCATCGCGAACAGCGAACCGGACCACGGCGAATTTCCCGTCGAGGAACACCACTCGGTGATGGTGGTCGAGTCGAACTCGACGATGCAGGACGTCTTCCGCGAGGGGCTGAAGCGTGCAGGATATCGCGTGCTGCTGACCAGCGATCCGACCAGGGCCCTGGGCCGATTTCATCAAGACGCCGCAACGGCCGACTGCGTCATCTTCAACGCCCAGCAACTCGGCCAGCCGGCACTCGACATGTTCAACCGTTTTGGGAAAGACCCCAGGATCGACTTCGTCCCCGCCATGCTCCTGTTGGACGAAGGCCAGCATCAATGGAAAGGCAAGGCCGAAACGGCAAAGCACCGCGTCGTCCTGCCCATGCCGATCACCATGAAAAAACTTCGCTCCGCGCTGGCGCAGTTGGTTCATTGACGGCCCGCGCGGCCACTCTATAATGGCCCTACATCACATCATCGTACGCCAACGCAAGGGAGATCCGTGTCATGGCCAATGTACATG
>JAUWWA010000338.1 GCA_030617125.1 Pirellulales bacterium
CAGGAAGTCAAGCTGGGTGGTGTGCGGCAAGATTGCAGGCAAGACGGCGCCTCATGCTACCGGACAGGTTATGGGACGAATTCTCAATCCGTCGCCAAAATGCAACGGATTACAGATCCGTCTTATACTACGCGGGGTGGCTGGGGCAAAGCGAAGCGACTCCTTGCCGAAAGGCCTCGCCAGGCCGTAAAATAATAGGTTTTCGGCAAAAGCCACCCAAATACCCAGCACCGACACTGTCCGATGCCCGCTTCCGACATCCTGATCCGTGGCGCCCGAGAGCACAATCTGCAGGACATCGACGTGGTATTGCCCCGCAACCGGCTGATATGCTTCACCGGTGTCAGCGGGTCCGGGAAGAGTTCGCTGGCGTTCGATACCTTGTATGCCGAGGGGCAACGGCGCTACGTCGAGAGCCTGTCCAGCTTTGCCCGGCAGTTCCTCGGCAAGCTGCCCAAGCCCGATGTCGACCTGATCGCCGGGGTGAGCCCGTCGATTTCGATCTCGCAGAAATCCGGCGGGCAGAGCCCGCGATCCACCGTTGGGACGATTACGGAGATATATAACTACCTTCGGGTGCTCTATGCCCGGGTGGGGCAAGGGCATTGCCCGGAGTGCGGCCGGCCGATTACCGCCCAGACTCGTGAACAGATCCTGCAACGGATCGTCATGTTGCCCGAGGGCACGAAGTTCCTGGTCCTCGCCCCGTTGATTCGCGGCCAGAAGGGCGAGTACCGCGATCTGTTCGACGACTTGTTGAAACAGGGCTTCGTCCGGGCCCGGGTCGACGGCACGATTGTCCGGCTGAGCGACGACGTGCGGCTGAAGCGGCAGATGTGACACGACATCGAGGTTGTGATTGATCGGCTTACGGCCGGGCCCAAGATCCGGCCGCGTTTGGCCGAGGCGGTCGAGTTGGCGTTGCGCCTGGGGGAGGGCAACCTGGTTGTGGCGGCAGAAGATAGCGGAAAGCGGAAAGCGGAAAGCGGACCTCGAGATTCGGAAGCCGGGGCTCCGCTGTCTGCTTTCCGCCTTCCGCTTTCAGACATCCATCTTTCGGCCCACTACGCCTGCACACACTGCAATCTAAGCTTCGAGCCGCCAAGCCCACAATTGTTCAGCTTCAACAGTCCGCAGGGAATGTGCCCGGAATGCAGCGGCTTAGGGCAAATCTACAGCTTCGACCCCGAGCGGCTGGTGCCCGACCCGACCAAGTCGTTCCAGCAAGGCTGTGTCGAACTCGTTGGCCGCTGGCGGAAGATGGGGCGCTGGCGCAGGCACATTTATTGCGGCGTGGCCGAAATGCTCCAGCGCAAGCACGGCCTCGAACCGGGCGCCGTCCTGGAAACGGCTTGGGAGGAACTCGATCCGGCCGTGCAGAACGCCTTGCTCTGGGGCACCGGCGAGGAACACATCACATTTACCTGGCGCAACGGCCCTTCCGCATCCAAGTGGGGCGGCAAGTTCGAGGGCATCATCCCCAGACTGCTCTCCCAGTACCGCACCACAAGAAGCCGACCCCAGCGGCGACAGTTGGAAAAGTATATGCGCGTGCTCGGCTGCGGACGCTGCGGCGGCCGGCGGCTGAATCCGCAGGCCCGGGCGGTCACCATTACGGCCGCCTCGCGCAACTTCCGCGACAAGCCCGAGCGCTCACTGCCGGACGTATGCGCGTTGGCGGTCTCCGATGCCGCGGAGTTCTTTGCCGACTTGCAACTCGACGAGACCGGTCAGGTGATTGCCGCCGAGGCGCTGAAGGAAATTTGCGGCCGGCTGCAATTCCTCAAGAACGTCGGCCTGGACTACCTCACATTGGACCGGACCGCCCCGACGCTCGCCGGCGGCGAGATGCAGCGCATCCGGCTGGCCGGCCAGATCGGTTGTGGGCTCCTCGGCGTGTTGTATATCCTCGACGAGCCGTCGATCGGGCTGCACAACCGCGACAACCACCGCCTGCTGAAAACACTCGCACGGCTGCGCGACCAGGGCAACACGGTAATCGTCGTCGAGCACGATGAAGACACGATGCGCTGGGCCGATCACATCGTCGACTTCGGGCCCGGTCCCGGAGTACGCGGTGGCAAGGTCGTCGCCACCGGGCCGGTCGAGATCATCATGGCCGAGCCGAAAAGCATCACCGGGCAGTACCTTGCCGGAAAGCGGCGGATCGATATCCCCACTGCCCGACGGCCTGTCAGCGACCACAAACTCATCGTCCGCGGCGCCTCGCACAACAACCTCAAACGCATCGACGTCGAAATCCCGCTGGGCGCCTTCGTCTGCGTGACGGGAGTCTCCGGCTCCGGGAAGAGTTCGCTGGTCAACGACATCCTGGTCGAGGCGCTGCGGCGCGATCTCAACGCCGGCCTCGGCGATCCCGGCGCCCACGATCGGATCGACGGCCTGGAACATCTCGACAAAAGGATCGCCATCGATCAGTCGCCGATCGGGCGCACCCCGCGGAGCAATCCGGCGACGTACATCAAAGTGCTCGACGAGATTCGCGGGCTGTTCGCCCAGTTGCCGCAATCGAAGGCCCGGGGCTACAAGCCGGGGCGATTCAGCTTCAACGTCGCCGGCGGACGCTGCGAGGCCTGCGACGGCAACGGCTCGAACCGGCTCGAAATGGACTTCCTGGCCGACATCTGGGTCACCTGCCCCGTGTGCGAAGGACATCGCTTCGACCGCGAAACCTTGCAGGTCCGCTACAAGGGCAAGTCGATCGCGCAGGTGCTCGAAATGGACGTGCAAGAGGCGCTCGACCACTTCGAAAACATCCCCAAAATCCGCCACAAGCTGCAGACGCTGCACGATGTGGGGCTCGACTACATGAAGCTCGGCCAGCCCTCGCCCACCCTCTCCGGCGGCGAGGCACAGCGGATCAAGCTCGCCCGAGAACTTGTCAAGATGAGCACTGGGAAAACGCTCTACCTGCTCGACGAGCCGACTACCGGGCTGCACTTCGCCGACATCGAACTGCTGCTTCGCGTGCTGCACAACTTCGTCGACGCCGGCAATACCGTGCTCGTCGTGGAGCACAACCTCGACGTGATCAAGACGGCCGATTGGATCATCGACCTTGGGCCCGAAGGTGGTGAAGCGGGCGGATGGATCGTCGCCGCCGGCACGCCCGAGCAACTCGCCCGACACAAGAAATCCCATACCGGCAGAGTGCTCCGCAACGTACTGAATGGCCGCACCACGGCCCGCCTAGCCGCCGACGGCACGCCGGCGAAAGCTCCAAGCCGTTTAGCCGCCGCCGGCACGGCGGCGAAAGCCATCAAGGTCCGCGGCGCGGCCAAACACAATCTCACGGCCGTCGACGTCGACGTGCCCCGCGATCAGCTCACCGTCTGCTGCGGGCCGAGCGGCTCGGGCAAGAGTTCCCTGGCGATGGACACCATCTACGCCGAGGGCCAGCGCCGTTACGTCGAGAGCCTCAGCGCCTATGCCCGGCAGTTCGTCGGCCAAATGCAGAAG
>JAUWWA010000438.1 GCA_030617125.1 Pirellulales bacterium
CATGCGGCCGACGTTGATTATGCTCTTGCCGCGCCCGTGGCCACCTCCACCGGCTTGATCTTCTCCATCCGCTTCAACACCCCCAAATGCTGCTCCACCTGCTGCACCGCGTCGGAAGCGTCCAGGTCAATCGTCACGGTATTGCCCGATGCCGGGGCGTCTTTCCCTGGACCCGCCAGGGCGGCCAAATCCGCCAGAACCTTTGTCCCCTGAACAAGAAGCTTGAAGATGACTTCCGCCGCGCGCAGCTTTGTCCGCATCGAACTCTTCGGAGAAGTCGCTGCCTTATACACCCCCTCGGCAATCTGGCGGATCTTCTCAGGCGGCAGTTCGGCGAAGAATGCCGCCCAGGAATTGCCCAGCGCCCGTAGAAGCCCGGCCCGGTGGTCGCCCGACGCAAGAGCCGTCGCAGCCTCGCCAAACGCCTCGACAGTCTCAATTCGCGGATACGCCGGCGGCCAGCGCGTCGGATAAGAGTTGCCACTTGTCATCGTCGTATTCATCGTCCAGAGTATGGGCGCAGACTGCCGAAAGTCAACAGTCTGGCCCACCGGTTGCACGCCCTATGCGGTCGCGGCTTACACCCTTAGAGCGCCTAACAAAGCTCTTTGAAACCTGCTGGGGATCGCGGATGACGCGGCCATCGAGCGATTGGAACTTGTGTCAAGGAGGACACCACGACGGGCAAGCCGCTGGTCACGGACGACCGGTGGGCAGTGATCGAACCGTTGATCCCCAAAGGCCTCCTACGAACGAAGGGTCGCCGCCCGGTCGCCGTACGGATGGTGCGAACCCCGGCGAGCGGGGCAGCGGTGGGCGGTTGGCCGACCGCCGCCCCGGTTGCATGCATTCTACCGGTGATGGCGTATCGCTCCATAAACCCGCCGCCGGACGCGCCGGGCCGCCTTGAGGCCATTATTCCACGATCGCCTGATCGTCGCGGCCGGGAATTGCGAAATGACCTCCTGCCATTGCCCAGTTCGCCCGCAGCCGGGTACACTGCCCGCACAACATTCACGGCCCGGGGTCGCCCGTCCAACTTCGGGCACGGACGCCGAAACGCCGATCCGGGAGTGCACAAGATGATCCGCTCAAGCTTCCTTCCCACCGTGGTCTTGCTCGTCTTGTTATCGCCGCCCCTGTTCGGGCAAGGGATCAACGCCGATACGTCCATCGGCACGGTGGCCTACTCAGAATTCGAAGGCCTGTCGTTCGCGCAGGCATGGCAGAAGATCGACGGCCTGCCGTTTTGGGCGATTCCGCTCGATCCGCTGACGGGCTACTATCAGTCCGTGGACACCGCCAGCGCCGCGACCCTGCGGAGCACGCTGCACGCAATCACCGACGATCACGAGATCTTCAGGTACACGCACCCGTCCAGACCCGGGCAGAGCAACCACAAGGTCGATACGTGGGACATCCTTGCTCTTGCCGACTCCCACCCCGCCCAACCGTCGCACGTCCTTGACATCTATCACAACAACACGTTCGATCGCCAGCTCACCGGAGGCGAGGCCGACCCGCACTACGACCGGGAGCACTCTTGGCCGAAGTCGCTAGGCTTCAAGAAGGACTCGGTCAAGAACGCGGCGTACAGCGACTGCCATCACCTGTTCGCGGCCTACAGCAGCTACAACAGCTCCCGAGGCGACAAGCCCTACGGAACGCACGAACCCGATGCCGACAGACGCCGGCCGACACTGGAGAACCTCGGTCGCGGCGGATCGCTCAACGACGAACCCGACAGTTCGAACTACTCCTTCACCGACGTGTGGCAGACGTGGATCGGACGGCGGGGCGACGTGGCCCGGGCGATGTTCTACATGGACGTGCGCTACGAGGGCGGCCAACGGCCGGACGGGAACTTCGAGCCCGACCTGCAGCTGACCGACACGATCGGCGATATCAAAACGCTCTACGTTTGGGACACCGGCGGCACGGCGTTCATGGGCCTGAAGTCGGTGCTCGTGGACTGGCACCTGCAGGATCCGGTCGATGACCTGGAGCGTCGTCGTAACACGGTGGTCTACCTGTTCCAGGGCAACCGCAACCCGTTCATTGACCATCCGGAGTGGGTCAACGTGCTGTTCGGGGACGGCACTGGAATCGGAGGTCCGGCGCCCGGCGCTGCGGTTTGGATCAACGAGATCCATTACGATAACGTCGGCAACGACACGGGTGAGTTCGTGGAGATCGCCGGGCCCACGGGCTTGAGCCTCAACGGCTGGACGCTGGTCGGCTATAACGGCGCCGGTGGTCGTACGTACAAGACGGTCGCGCTCTTTGGAACGATCCAAGAACAGCAGAATGGACTTGGCGTGCTCGCGTTCGACTTCGGCGGTTTGCAGAACGGCGCGCCGGACGGCGTGGCGCTCGTTGACGACGGCGGCAATCCGCTCCAGTTCATCAGCTACGAGGGACACTTCGCTGCCGGGGACGGCCCGGCCGACGGTGTCGTTTCAACGGACATCGGCTCAGAGGAAAGCGGTACCACGCCCTTGGGTCATTCCCTGCAACTGACCGGGAGCGGTCGTCGCGCCTCCGAGTTTCAATGGACCGGCCCACTGGTTGCGACGCGCGGGCAGGTGAATACTGGGCAGGAGTTCAGGGCGTCCGACTGACGCGAGACGACCACCGCAGGCGAGGACGCAATGGCCGTTGCCTCCGTCTGAGCTCAGCATAGCGC
>JAUWWA010000201.1 GCA_030617125.1 Pirellulales bacterium
GCTTCCGCTACGCTCCAGCGGGCAACCAGGGCTGAGTTCCTCGGAACTCTAACATAGACACTGGTATCAACCGTGGGGGCAGGTCAGTGTTTGCCAACAGTGTTGCCAAAACCACTGTTGTCGGGGCGTTGGCATACAATCGGCACCCTGCTTTTCTCGGGAGAAAACGCGGTTGGCATATCATCGGAACACGGTCGGAACACAGTGTCGGGATTTTGAATCCAGCGCGTCTGCCATTCCGCCACTCCGGCGATGCTGGGATTCTATTTTGTGGATGCCGGCTTGACAAGCCTTTTTGCCACGCTCGGGGAGCGTTGTCGAAGTGGGGCGGAGAATGCCGATGCCCATGGAACGCACCCTTCCAAAGCAGAGTGTTCATGGAGGCTAAAAGCTTGCCCTGCAACGCGGGCGGTCCTATGATGCAGTCGTTGGCTGGCAGAGGGCCTTGTTTCCCGGACGGCAGTCCGGTGGCAGTTGTTTCAACCGGAACGCAACGGTGCCGGACCTCAATCCTCATCCCAATTCCCAAAGCCTAATCCCTAATCTCCAATCCCTAGCCCCCAGTCCCCACCTTCCCATGCTCAGTCCTTCGAAATTCCGTGACCTGGTCAGCGGCCGGCGACGCGGGATCATCGCGAGGTTGTTGCAGTTTGTGTTGCGGGTGGTGGAAATACCTTATTGCACTGCGGTCCGCTGGCGGAATTGGCGATTTGACTCCGGCACGGCCCAACCGCACCGGGTCGGCGTGCCCGTGGTCAGCGTCGGCAACCTGACGCTTGGCGGGACCGGCAAGACGCCGATGGTCGAATGGATCGCACGGTGGTACGGCGAGCAAGGCGTGCGGCCAGTAGTGATCAGCCGCGGGTACGGGGCGAAGGCGGGGGCACAAAACGACGAGGCGCTGGAACTTGCTCAGAAGCTTCCCAACGTTCCGCACTTGCAGAATCCCAACCGCGTGGCCGCCGCCCGTACCGCCGTCGAAGAGTTGGATTGCCAACTGATTGTGCTCGACGACGGCTTTCAGCACCGCCGGATCGGCCGCGACTTGGACATCGTGATGCTCGACGCGTTGGAGCCGTTCGGGTTCGGTCACGTGTTTCCCCGTGGGACGCTCCGCGAGCCGATTTCCGCGTTGAGCCGGGCGGACGTGTTGGCCCTCTCTCGCTGTGACATGCTCGAGCCGCACGAGCGTGAGGAGATTTGGCGTTTGGCGCGATGCCACACGCCGGATGCGATCTGGCTGGAAGTCGCGCACGCACCGCGGGCATTGCTTTCCTCGAGCGGGCGGGAGCAGCCGGTGGAGTCGCTTCGCGGCGAGCCGGTGGCGGCATTCTGTGGACTGGGCAACCCGGCGGGCTTTCGCCACACGCTTGAAGCGTGCGGCTTCAAGGTGGCCGAGTTTCGCGAATTCCCCGACCATCACCGCTACGGCCGCGACGACGTCGAATCGCTTTGCAATTGGGCCGGCGGGCTGGCGGTGGCGGCCGTGCTTTGCACACACAAGGACCTCGTCAAGTTGGCCGTCGAGGAGTTGGCCGCCCGGCCGCTTTGGGCGC
This sequence comes from Pirellulales bacterium, assembly GCA_030617125.1. GTDB lineage: Bacteria > Planctomycetota > Planctomycetia > Pirellulales > Thermoguttaceae > JAUWWA01. Next base: position 1,557 of record JAUWWA010000201.1, read on the forward strand.
TGAGTGTGGAACTGAAGATCGTTGCCGGCCGTGACGACTTTGAGGCAAGGCTGCGTGAACTGCTGCCGCAGGTATGACGGCCGGCTCCGGCTTCCGGGTTGGGTTGCGGCTGGGCGTCGGCCGCAACTCAGGGGTGTTTGTGCAAGAAGTCCTCGAGGATGAAATTCTCCGGGTAAACTCCCGTACAGGTGGAAGGGGTGCCCGTGGTCCAAAAACGAGCGGACGCAAAGCTGTTCCATGGCGGATAGGCGGTTTCCTATCCGGAGCGACTGGACGATTTCTCGGGTCATCGGCCTGTCTCCAGACAGCGGGTCACGACTTATGCCGGAATCGGGAAAGTTGCGCCAACACTGCTATTGGCCGCGACACGTGTCGCGTGTATTCTTCCGCAACTTGGCGCCGGCCGAGCGTAGACATCCTAATTTTTCCACTCCGGCCAGCCGATCTGCTTTACGCACACCCGCAACGTCGCCCAGACTATCACCCTCCATGAAGCTTGCCGTCTTTCTTCCCAATTGGCTCGGCGACCTGACAATGGCCACGCCGACACTCAGGGCGTTGCGGCGCCATCTCGGCCCGCAAGCGAACCTGGTTGGGATACTGCGGCCGTACCTGGCTGGGATTCTGGTGGGCACGGATTGGCTCGACGAGCAATGGTACTTCGATCCTTGGTCGAGCAGCGTCGGGCTGCGCGGTGCGGCGTTGGTGCGGCGAATGCGGCGGCGGCAGTTCGACGCGGCGCTGTTGTTGACCAATTCGTTCCGCACGGCCTTATTGGCCTACCTGGGGCAGGCGCGAGAGCGGATCGGATACGTCCGCGACGGTCGTGGACTGCTGCTGAGCGGCAAGCTCTATCCGCGCCGTGACGGCCGGCGCCTTGCCGCCGTGCCGACGGTGGAGAGCTACCTGGAATCGGCGCACGCGCTGGGGTGTCCCAAGGAATCGCCCCGATTGGAGTTAGCTACCACGTCGGCCGACGAAGCCTCGGCTGACGCCGTCTTTCGCGCACTCGGCCTGCGCGACGACGGACGGCTGATCGCGCTGAACTGCGGCGGCGCCTACGGCGAATCGAAATTCTGGCCGGTCGAGTACTTCGCCGAGTTGGCCGGACGCATCGCCGAGCGGCTCGATCACGACGTGCTGGTGCTTTGCGGATCGGAGGAATGCGAAACCGCTCGCGAGGTCGTGCGACTTTCGGACAGCGCTCGCGTGTTTTCGATGGCCGACCAACCGCTCGATCTGGGGACGGCTAAGGCATGTGTCCGGCGCACTCGGGCGATCGTTTCCACCGACAGCGGTCTGAGACACGTCGCTGCCGCGTTTGGCAAGCCGACGATTACGCTGTTTGGGTCCATGCTGCCCGCCTGGAGCGAAAACCCGACGCAACACGCCGTCAACATGCTTCTTGATCTCGATTGCATCGGCTGCCGGCGTCGGACGTGCCCCAAAAAGCATCACAGGTGTATGAGGGGCCTCACCGTCGACATGGTGTATGCCGAGGTCGTCAAGCTGCTTCAACAGGGCGAAGCGGCCAGCGCAGCATAGATGGATACAGTAGGCATTAAGTAGCAGACGGCAGAAAGTAAGCGCGCGGCGGTGGGCGGACGGCAGTTAGGGGGTGGCAATTCATTGCCAGCTTGCATGCGAGCACAAGGACGGGCAGAAGGCAGTTGAGGTGGTGGCAATGCATTGCTTCCCAGAGCATTCATGAAAGTCGCCTTGGTAATCGAGCAGTTCGATCCGCGGTGCGGCGGCGCGGAGCAATGGACGGCGCAATTCGCCGCGCGGTTACTCGCCCGCCGCCACGAAGTCCACGTGGTGGCCAAGCGATTCGGCGAACAGGTTCGGACGATGCCGATCGTCGTCCATCGTCTTCCGCGCACGACGACCCGCCCCGGCTTCGCCGAGGCGGCGCAGGCGCAACTGCTCACGATCGCCCCCGACGTGATCCACGACATGGGCGCCGGGTGGTTTTGCGACGTCTTCCAGCCGCACGGCGGTTCGTTTGCGGCACTGAGCCGTCGGAAGCTGCGAATGGTTGCCCCGTGGGTGCGTCCGCTAAAGGGTCGCGTGGACCCGCTACTGTCGAGGCACCGGCAGTTCCGAGCCCTCTCCGAGCGCCAGTACGTCGACGACGGGCGTTTGATGGTCGCGCTGTCGCGGACCGTGGCCGCCGATTTTCGGCAGTTTCACGGCGTTCCCGAGCAGAGAATCCGGTTGATCTACAACGGCGTCGACACCAAACGGTTCTCGCCTGAACGCCGGCGGCAGTATCGCGAGCAACTCCGGCACGAGCTAGGGCTCAACGACGATATCGTGCTGATCCTGATCGTCACGCACAATTTCCGGCTCAAGGGGGTGCCGCTGCTGCTGCGCGCCATGCGCCGGTTGAAGCGCGCCGATGCGCCCGTCCACCTGGTCGTAGTCGGCGGCAAGCGGATCGGTGGTTGGATTCGCGCGGCCGGCCGGCTCGGCGTCGGCCGAGCGGTGACGTTCATCGGCTCGGTCGACGACCCGGTGCCGTACTACGCGGCCGCCGACATCTACGCCCATCCCACGTTCTACGACTCGTGCAGCCTCGTTGTGCTCGAAGCGCTGGCCGGCGGCCTGCCCGTCGTGACAACGCAGTACAACGGAGCCGCGGAACTGATGACCGACCGGCGCGAAGGCTACGTGATGGGCGATCCCGCCGACTTGAGCGAACTGACGTCGCGGCTCGAGAGCCTCTTCGACCAGGACGTGCGCCGGCGAATGGGCGAGGCCGCGCGCCGGCTCGCCCTGAAACACACACTTGAACACAACGTCGACCAGATGTTGGCGGTTTATGAGGAATCGCTCCAAGAGCGATCAGTCGTCCATTGTCAGCGGACGGTTGTCAGAAGGCAGTTGTCAGGGGTCATCGCATGAAAATCGGCCTAGTGATCGATTGTTTCGACCCCAAGCGCGGCGGCGCCGAGCGGGTTGCCTGGCAGCACGCCCAAGGTCTAATCAAGCGCGGCTACGAAGTCCACGTGATCGCGGGGCGCATCGCGCCGGTGGCCGAGCAGTTGCCCGTCGTGCCGCACGCGATCGGCATGCCGGCCACGCGTGTGCGCCGTGCCAAGGTGGCCGAGCAAGTCCTCCGCGCGTTGCGGCTCGACATGGTCCACGACTATGGCTTGGGCTGGTACGGTGACGTCTTGCGGCCAAGTGTCAGCACTCGCGGGCCCCCTGAGTGTGATTGACATGACAAAGTGACAGCATTCGTGGGCCCCCTGGATCACTCGTGGAATGGTCGTCTTGGGAACTCATAGTGGACCTCATGGAGAA
>JAUWWA010000281.1 GCA_030617125.1 Pirellulales bacterium
CGCTCGCGGCCAATGAAGAAACCTCCTGCCCGGCGGACCCAAAAGGCCGCTTCGGTGGGCGGAGGCCAGCGACTGCAAAAGGTGTTGGCGGCCGCCGGGGTCGGCAGCCGGCGCAACTGCGAGGAGCTGATCACCGCCGGCCGCGTCGAAGTCGACCGCAAGGCGGTCACCGAGTTGGGCACCCGGGTCGATCCGGCCAAGCAGGAGATCCACGTCGACGGCGTGCCGCTGCCGAAAGTCCGGCTCGTTTACTACGCGGTAAACAAGCCGTCCGGCGTAGTCTGCACGAATCGCGACCCCTCGGGCAGGCCGCGAGTGATTGACCTGATACCACGAGCCAAGGCTCGGCTCTTCGCCGTCGGGCGGCTCGATCTGCACAGCGAGGGGCTGATTCTGGTGACCAACGACGGCGAGCTGGCCGACCGCCTGACGCACCCCCGCTACGGCGTGGCGAAGACGTATCGCCTGCAGGTCGCCGGGCGTCCGAGCCGGAGCGTCCTGGAGCGGCTCCGCCGCGGTGTTCGTCTGGCGGAAGGGACCGCCCGGGTCGAAAGCGTGCAGGTGAAGTCGCACCGCAAGGAAAGCACGATCCTGGAGATGCGGCTGCGCGAGGGCCGCAACCGCGAGATTCGCCGCGTGCTGGCGAAGGTGGGGCACAAGGTGCTCAAGCTGGTCCGGGTCGCCGTCGGCCCGGTTCGGTTGGGAAAACTGCCACCGGGCGCGTCGCGCGAACTCACGCCAGAGGAACTCCGGGCCCTGCGGCGAGCGGCAAAGCGCACGGCCAGACAGGGAAGCCGGCAGTAAACATCCTCCCAGCCGGCGAAGCACCTGGGAAGTGACCGGGCTGATGCTGGCCAGCTTGACGCGGCGAAGCTGCTCGCCGAACAGGCCGACCAGCGCCCGGGCGATCGCCGAACTGGTGACGGTGACGCAGTCGGGGGGTCGGCGATTTGGATGGCCGGCTGAAGGATCACGTCGGCCCCCAGCTCGGCGAATCGCCGCTGCACGTCGGCGACTTGGTCGCGGGGACGCGTCAGCAGGACCCGAACACCCAGCAGCGGCTGCATGGTGGAAACGACTTCAAACGGAATGCCGGCAGCCCGCAGAACTTCGATTTCTCTGGCAGCGCGGGCGAAGCTATCTAAATTTCCCCCATTAGAAGTACGACCGTCTTGCCCTGCCTGGCGGCCTCGACCATTCGGGCACCGATTTGCTCCTGCTCGGCGGGCTCTGCTGCGTCGGGGCTATCGCGGTGACACGCGCACATTGCCTCCGAAGAGGGCCCCACGTGGTCAAGAAGAACCGGATCGACATTGGGGTCATACAGGACAAGGTCGGCCCGGGCGAGGCGCCGGATGCCTCGCCGAGCGATTCGCCCGGGTTCTGCGGGCGCGGCTTCAACCAGATGGACTGTTTTCGAACGTCGGGCGGGTCGCTGTTCCATGGGTGCGAGCGTTCGCAGTACGTATGTTGCGGACGGGGGGGTTCTGGTATATTGTTGTGTTTCGAGGTGAAGCCGCTAGAATAGCGGTAGGTTTAGTTGCTGACTGAAGCGCGATCCGGTCAACCATGCCACCTGCAGAACAATCCAAAGAACCTCAACAGCCCTCGCGAGAACCCCTGACGCCTGCGAAGAAGAAACGCTTGCAGCAGTGCTTCGAGTACGGCAGCAAGCAGATGGCGCAGGACAACTACGACTACGCGACCAAACTGTTCACCGAATGCGTGCTGGGCGACCCGTCGAACCTCAGCTACGTCCAGAGTTTCATGGGCAACCTCCAGAAGAAGTATAACAACAACAAGACCGGGAGCAAGCTGGCCAAGCTGAAGGAGCGCGGCGCCCGAAACGCCATTAGGAAGGCCTCACGACAAAACCAGTGGGACGCCGTGATCAGCAACGGGTTGAAGGTGCTGGCCATCAACCCGTGGGACATCCCGACGCTGAGGGCCATGGCCACGGCGTCGGAGCAGATGGGCGACGACGAGCCGGAAATGGCCTACTTGCGGGCAGCGTTGACGGCCAATCCCAAGGACCCCAATGTCAACCGCCAGTGTGCCATTGCGCTGGCTACACGGCACCAGTTCGACCAGGCGATTGCCTGCTGGCATCGGGTGTCACAGGTCCGACCCGACGAACAAGAGGCCCAACGCGCGATCGCCTCGCTCGCCGTCGAGAAGACGATCGTCAAGGGAAAATACGACGAAGCCGACGCGCTGCAAAAGCTGGGTAAGAGCGGGGCAGGCGCGCAGGCGGACCAGGAATTGACCATTGAACAGAAGCTCCTGCAGAAGATCAACCACGATCCTGAGGAACTCTCCAACTACTTTGAACTCGCCCAAGTGCACCTCAACAACGAGCAATATAAGGAAGCGCAGGAGGTTTTGGCCGCCGCACTCGAGGTTTCCGACGGCGACGAGGATGTTCGTGAACGCATGGAAGACGCCCAACTGCGCCACCTTCGGCAGCAGATTTCCTCGGCCGAAAGCGATGGCGACCTGGAAACCAAGGAGCGACTCCGAAAAGAACTTAACGAAAAAGAGTTGGACGTCTACAAGAAGCGTTGTGAACGGTATCCCAACAATCTGGCGTTCAAGTACGATTTAGGGTTGAGGTACCAGATCAACGGGCAGTACAACGAAGCGATCAAGGAGTATCAACAGGCGCGAAACGATCCCCGCCGAAAGGGGCTGTGCCTCCTGGCGCTCGGCCAGTGCTTCCAGCAGATCGAGCAGCACCGGCTGGCCGCCAGCCACTACGATTTGGCCGTCGAGGAAATTCCCGATCGAGACGCAGAGAATCGGAAGAAGGCCCTTTATTTGGCCGGCAAGCTGGCAATCGCGCTGAAGAACCTCGAGACGGCCGATAAGCATCTTTCCGCTTTGGCCGGACTCGACTTCACCTACAAAGACGTCTCGGCCCTGCTGGACAAGATCGCCGAATTACGCAAGAATGAATAGTGTTTGCGCGTTGCGCCTAAGTCTCAAACCGGAAATCCCAGTATTCGTACCATGCCTAACACAGCGAGCGCTAAGAAACGACTCCGCCAGAACATCGTCCACCGGGACCGAAACCGCTCGATCAAGCGGGCGGTCCGCCATCGGTGCCACAAGGTCCGCGAGGCCCTCAAGGCCGGCGACATCGAAACCGCCGAAGCCGAATTTCGCCTAGCCGCCAAGGGACTCGACCGTGCCGGTGGACGGAATATCATCCACCGAAACGCCGCTGCCCGGACCAAGTCGAGGCTCGCCGCGAAGATTAAGGCTCTGAAACAAGGTTGACCGTGACGACAAGGGGACATGCCACTTTTTCGCCTTTCGGGTTCCTCGGCAGTGCGATCCTTCTGCGCGGCAAAAAAGTAGCATGTCCCCCTTCTTCGGCCGGGTTAGAACTCGATGTTTTCGGCTTCGAACACCGGACCCTCCACGCAGGTACGGCGGTAGTCCCAATTGCCCGACGCGCTGCGGATCTTCGCCACGCAACCGAAGCATAACCCGATGCCGCAGGCCATCGGCATCTCGAGCGAGACTTGGCAGCGCAGACCCAGCGCTTGGGCGATCTCCGCCGTAGCCGCCAGCATCGGCTCCGGTCCGCAGCAAACGAGCCTGCACGCTAGCTCCGACCCCTCGACCACCGGACGGATCAGGTCCGTCACCATGCCGTGATGGCCGGCGGTACCGTCGTCGGTGCTCAGATGCACCTCGACGCCGCTTTGCTGAAAGTCCTCCACGCCTGCCAAATACTCGCTGCTTCGGGCGCCGTAGCAGAGCGTGACCTTCTTGCCTTGAGGACACTGCCGCGGTGGATCGCCATAGGTCTCCAAGCCGAGGTGCTCGCGGGCAAGGGCCAAGAACGGGGTTTGCCCGATCCCGCCGGCGATCATCACCAAGTGCTCGATCGCGGTCGGCGGAAAGCCGTTGCCCAGCGGCCCCCAGACCTCCAGCAGCGATCCCGAA
>JAUWWA010000057.1 GCA_030617125.1 Pirellulales bacterium
CACACACATTCTTCTATTATGGTGTATAAGCCCTAGCTTCTCAACCCCCAAACCAGGTGGCGGCAAGTTTTTTTCGTATCTCCCACTAATGCACTGGCCGAAGAGTGCTCAGGTCTTTCAACCCCCGCAAACGGGGCGGGCTGGCTTACGCTTCCTCACGACACAAGCCGCTGCAGGAGGTCCTCTAAGCCTCAAACGACGGGTTTGGTAGCACCGCATCGCGGGGGAGCATCGGGGGAGTTTTCCATGCTCGTCGATTCTGCCCCCCCAGATTTAGACCAGTCATACGCCAATTCGGTAGCACAGGCATCCCGCCTGGATCACAAAGCTACAGGCTGGAACCCCGGGCTATACCTTCTGTGAATAGTCCGGGCCAAACGGCCAACCTGCTATGGCAGAGTTGACGCACTACTAAAACACGTCGAGGATGAACTGGTGTCCCTTGTGGTAGCGTCTGGCCTGCGGATAGAAATTGTGCCACTGCCTATTGTAGACGGGGATTTTCATCTCCGGTGGATACCGGAAGTAAAGGTCCTCGCTGCTGCGGTAGTAGTCGGCGCCCCAGAAGTTCCGCGGATACCAAACGTACGGGTAATGGTACAAACGGTTCCAGTCCTGGGTGCTGTAGGTCCGGCCCCATTGGCGACCGAACGCCTGCTGGGCCTGGGCGTCGGCGATACTGAACACGGTCAACACCGCGGCCGCAACGAGCAGCACAATCGTGGTCCGGCGAATCATGAGCATCCCCCCTTGGTTCGTCAATCGGGACGGCCGCACCGATAGCGGGCCTCCTGGGTCGGTTACTAACAGCATCGGCACGCATCGCTGCCCGCATTGAGCGAATATCCCGCACAGACCGCACAGGAGACCGGACAGTACTTCGCCGGCAGCCGTCGCCTATATTGCCCAGTATTCCTGGCGCCTCAGTCTTCCAGTCTTCCGGGATCGTCTCGATGTGCCAACCCTTCCGATTCGAGGTACGCGCTGAGCATGATCTGCGCCGCAACCTTGTCCATCCGTTTCCGCCGGCGCCGGGAGGTCAGCCCGGCAGCCACCAAGTGGCGTTCGGCCTCGACGCTGGTGTATCGTTCGTCGAAAAACTCGACCGGTACTCCGGTCACTCGGCCGAGCCACTGGCCGAACCGCCGTGCTTCGATCGACTTGGGGCTCTCGCGGCCGTCCAGATGCACCGGTAGTCCGACCACGAAGAGCGTAACGTCCTCCTCGGCGACGAGCCGCTGAAACCGGCTGGCATCTTGCGGCGGCCCTTGGCGCGTGTAGTTTTCGACGGGGCTGGCGATGGTCCGTTCCGGGTTGCTCAGCGCGATGCCGATCCGCACCGTGCCGAAATCGATCCCGACGATGCGCCCGGAGCGTTCCTCGCCGGGTCGTGAGCGGGTGTTCTGATCACTCATCCTTCACCTTCACCGCTCGTCGTTCGTCCTTCATCTCGATCGGCCGTTGTTTCTTGGTGCAGACAAAGTGACCGTTTTGCAGAAACCGCAGCACGTACTCATGCACCATTGGATTGTCCATGATAAACGAGTGCAACACGGGTACGACGGCGAAATCGCGGGCACCGGCCAGCCGGGTGCTTGCCGTGGTGATGGTCCCGTCGTCGTCGCCGGGGAGCAGCGGATTGAACCCTTTTCCATCTCCCTTGCCGCCGGCGATGATGCCGAACTGGCAGTCGGGCGTGGCCACTTTGTCTTTGAGTTTGGCCCACTCGGCGCCGAGTTGTTGCCCCGACTTACCACTGAGTACTTTGAACGCGGCGTTTTCGGCCAAGGCCAGCGCGGCCAGCGAGCCGTGGTTCGGCGGTCCGAGCATCACGAACCGGTTGACTTTTGTGGGACGCAAGCCTGCCGACGGTTTTCTCTTGCGCCGGTCGGCCAGGTAATGACGGATCACGATATTGCCCATGCTGTGGCCGACGAAATTGATCTCCTCGACGCCGTCGAGGTTTTCAAGGATACGTCCCAGGGCTTGGGCGTGCGAGCTGACCTCGCGCTGCGTGCTGAGATACCCGACGTTAAGCACGGTATAGCCCCCGTGTTCTTCCAGGTATTCGCACAACCTATTCATCGACGAACGGCTGCGGAACAATCCGTGCAGGACGACGACCGCCTTGCCCTGCATGGGCGGGATCTTACGGGCGAGTTTGATTTGATCGAGCTTGGCCCGACACTGGAAGAACGATCCCCAGGCGTGGCGTCGGTTGTGGCCGTCGAGCAGCCGGCAATGCCCGGTGAGGACGTTTTGCTGGATGTGCCACTGGTGGAAGAAGAGTTCATCGGCCCAGAATTGTTTGCCCCCCAGGGTAGGAATAGGGACGGGTTTGCCGTGGTCGGTCGCCGGTTTCTCGGCTTGCGCTTCGGCACCGAGGACGAACAGGACAGCCAGGGTGAGCAGTGGAATGAGCGTTCGGTGGCTTGTCATCGTTGCACTGCGAATCGTTTTTTCCGTATGCCGGGCGAACCACCCGTCAAGTCGCGACCGCTGGTCGCGTTTTGTCGGTTGCCGATGATGATGAATACTATTTCTTGGCGCGACCAACGGTCGCGGCTTTGTGTTTTTGTGCAACCAACGGTCGCGGCTTTGTGTTTTTGTGCAACCAACGGTCGCGGCAAGAGGCTCCTTGTGCGAATCGGCGATTCGTATAAAGCCTTATTCTAGCGTGCCGAGCCACCGCCGGCAAGGTTCACGTGGTCCGCACGAGACCGGTTGCGGAGCAAGGGTGCGGCGGTATAATGGCATGATCGCCGCTTGCTCCAGTTTTCCCGTGCAACTAAGATGAATACTACCGATAACCCGTTCTGCGCCGATGTCGCACCCGACTGGCAAGGTTTGCTGCGGTGCCTGCGGCGCGACGGAACGCCCGATCGCGTCTACTTCATTGAATTGCTGATCGACGAGGAAGTGAAGATGGCCGTTGCCGAACGGTTCGGCTTGATGGCGGGCGTCGATCCAAATGATCCGCACTATGAACTTCAGCGCGAATGGCGGGTTCAACGCTTCCTCGGCTACGACTATGTGCGCTGTGGCCTCGATGACGTTGAGTTGCCCATGGACTTCCTTTGTGCCACCGACACCGCCGGGCTGCAGCGCGAGGGTGGGCGAAAGTACGTAGACGAGCACGCCGGGCCGATTACTTCGCGGGACGCGTTCGAGCGGTATCCTTGGCCCAACCCGCAACAGCGAACCCTCGACAAACTCGCGTGGTTTCAGGAGAACCTCCCCAAGAACATGTGTGTAGTCGCGCAGGGCGGGTTCGCCCATTTCGCCGAGAACCTGAGCTTTCTGATGGGCTACGAGACGCTCTGCTACGCGTTGTTCGACAATCGCGAGTTGGTGGCGGCTATCGCCGGGCGGCTGATCGATATGTACAAGGTCCTCGTGCGGCGGATCCTCGCGTTCGATCGGGTGAAGATTGTTTGGGGGTCCGACGACATGGGCTTCCGCTCCGGCACGCTCATCAGCCCCGACGACCTCAGGGAGTTCGTTCTGCCGGGCCACAAAGCGATGGCCGAGGCCGCCCACGCCGCCGGCTGCCCGTACTTGATGCACTCGTGCGGCAAGCTCGATGCGATCATGGACGACCTGCTCGACGACGTGCGGATCGACTCCCTGCACTCCTTCGAGGACACCATCAAGACGGTTGAAGAGACGAAGGAAAAATACGGCGATCGGATCGCCGTGCTCGGCGGGATCGATGTGGATTTCCTCTGCCGCAGCGACGAAGCGGCCATCCGACGCCGCACCCGCACCACGCTCGAAAGGTGCCACCCCGGCGGCGGCTACTGCCTGGGAACCGGCAACAGCGTGGCCAATTTCGTGCCGCTGGACAACTACCTGGTCATGCTGGACGAAGGACGCCGGTACTCGGGGACTGGGGGCTAGGAACTGGGGATTGGGGAATCGGGAATCGGAATTGGGGAATCGGGGTTTGCAGTAAACGTTTAGCGGCCGCCGGCACGGTGGCCCACTATCCACTATCCACTAACCACGTATGCCCGACCGAACCATTGCCATCGGCGACATTCACGGATACGCCGCCGCGCTCGATGCGCTGCTTGGGGCGATCGATCCGCGGGCGAATGATGTAGTCGTCACGCTGGGCGACTATGTCGATCGTGGGCCGGACAGCCGCGGTGTGATCGACCGGCTGATTGCGCTGGGCGAGCGATGCCGGCTGGTGCCCTTGCTGGGCAACCACGACGAAATGATGCTCGGCATCTGCCAAGGCAAGACGGAATTGATGGGAGACTGGCTGATCTTCGGCGGCGACGCCACGCTGGCTTCCTACGGCGGCCGGATGCCCGACGGTGTGCCCCCGGAGCACGCCGAATTTCTCAAGAACTGCCGCGACTGGTATGAAACCGAGCGGCACCTCCTCATCCACAGCAACTACTACTCGAACCTGTCGCTCGACTCCCAGCCGTGGGATTTGTTGCGATGGGAGTCGTTGCGAGAACGCCAACCGTTCGCCCATTGCTCCGGCAAAACGGCCATCGTCGGTCATACCGCGCAGAAAGACGGCGAAATGCTCGACCTCGGATACCTCAAGTGCATCGACACTTGGATCTACGGCGACGGCTGGCTGACCGCCATGGAACTGGAAACCGGCCGCCTCTGGCAGGCGAACAAGAACGGAGAAATGCGTCAGTAGTGGTCAGTGGTCAGTCGTCAGTCGTCAGTAGGCAGTAGTCAGAAGGCAGTGGGCAGTAGGCGGTGGGTAGTAGACAGCTAAACGTTTTAGTGCAAACCCGAACCCCGAATCCCGAATCCCCAGCCCCTAGCTTTCGCTCACCGACAAGGGGCGGCGGTCGAGGATCGCGTCGGCCAGGAAGTACAACAACCGGTGCAGCGGTTCGTTGTCAAGCCGGTCGGCGACGGCCCGGGCGCGGGCGTGATGCTTCGATATCAGGGCAGCCGCCTGGTGATACGCATCAGCCTGTTGGTAAAGCTCATCGGCCCGGGCGATCCTGTCCTTGTCGTGTTTCGATACGCCCAGAAGCGACTCTAACTCACGCCGTTGCTTTTCGGCCAATCGTTGCATGGCCAGGGCCCAAAGCATGGTGGGCCGGCCGCCGAGCACGTCGGCGCCGCGTCGGCGACTCTCCGGCTCGGTGTCTTGCCAGTCCTCCAGGTCGTTGAGGATCTGGTAAGCGACGCCGAAGTGCCGCGAGAACTTCGCCACCACGTCGCGGTAGGGTTCGACCGGTCCGGCCAGGTGAATCCCCGCCAGCAGCGCCGCCTCGAACGCCGGCCCAGTCTTCAGCGCGTAGATCGCCAGCGCGTCGAGCGGGGCCAATCGCTTGTCGCGGGCATCGCGCCACACCAACTCGGCGCCTTGGCCTTCGCACAGCTTCGTATGGGCCGAGGCGAACGTGGCCAGGATGTCACCCACGACGCCCACCCCCAGCGCCTCGCGCTGGCCGGTCACCAGCCGGTAGCCGAGCCCGATCAGGTAATCGCCCACGTTAATCGCCGTCGGGGCGCCGTATTTCTGGTGCAGTGCGAGCTTGCCGTAGCGGAGCGAATCGTCGTCCTCAATGTCGTCGTGGACCAGCGAGGCTTTGTGGAACGCCTCGATCGCCAGTGCAATCCGCTTGACCGCGTCGGGGACATTCGCGGCGTGCCAAGTAGCGTCGACCAGCGTTCCGCCGTCGCCGGTCAAGGCGTCGTGCACGGCCAGCGTGATGAACGGACGGGCGTGCTTCCCGCCGCCGGCAAGGAAGTCGTAAGCGATCGCCTCGGTGCAGGCGATAGGTTCGATAGCGTCAAGCCCTTCGCCGTCGGTCTCCGCCAGCCAGTGCCCGCCACGTGTGCGCGGCGCCAGCCGCTCCAACTCGTCCGGCTCGAACATCCGCGCGGCGCACCGCATCAGATTCAGGTAGGTTCGCGTCTGGAGCCGGGCCGGGCGGTGTGGCGTGTCGATCATCCGGCGAATCCAGTCCTCATCGGCCGAGGTGTTGCGGCAACCGCTGCCAAGCAGCGGCACGGCCATGCAGGGGATGCCGGAAAGCAGGATCTTGTCGAGCGTGTTCTCGAGCACGTCGAGACAAGCTACGCCCAAAAGCGCGTCGGCATGGCCGCCGAGGATGATCTTCATGACCGCCGGCGAGCCCTCGGCCATGAGCACCTTGTAGCCGCGCCGCTCGGCCTCCGCACGAAGGCTGCTTAGGCTGCACACGCCGCAACTTCGGCACACCAGCCCGACCTCATTGATCTCCCCCTGACAGGCTTCCTCGTCGCGCAGGCACTGCGGCAGCAATAGCAGCCGCCGGTTGTGCGGAATTGCCGCCACCTGGTCGTGCCAGAACGCCGATGCCAACGCAACCATCGTCCAGCCGAGGTACGCTTCCGCCACGCCCAGCGAGACGAGCACCGATCGGGCATGGGCTTCCATCTCGTGCCGGGCGGGTGGACGCGACTTGTCGAGCCGCGCGGCCAACCCGACCGCCGCCGCGCGAATCCGCTCGCGTAACGCCTTCGACTCGGGCACCTCCTTCAGATGCCCGGTCGCGCGAGCGCCGGACGTCGCCGCGACCGAAGCCTCGCCGGCCGGAGTGGTCGATCGTTGTTGCGTGGATGCGGTGGCCAAGGTGGGAGACTTCCGGAGTTCAGCCCCGACGTCCAGGCCGGGAACATAACGCCGCCGGGCCGGCGGCGCGTGGACTATCGCGTGGTCGATGTCGCCAATCGTCGTACGGCCTGCCCCAGTGCGCCGACCGTAAAGATCAGCGGATACATCCTTTCATGATACCATAGCCGGGCGAAGTATAAACCGACTGGTGCGGTTTCCCGGTACCGGCCGGACTCGACCGCCGCGACAAGCCACGCGATTCCAGCGTCGATGGCCCCCTGCAAATGGGGATTTGCGTGGTCCGCCAGCAGCGCTTCGACCGCCACGGCCGTTTCCTCGGTGCTGGTGACTTCCCGCTCGCCCGGGTTGCCCCAACCCCCGTCACGGCACTGATTTGCGGCCAGGTATCTCAGGCCGCGCCGGGCCGCCGCGCCGCCAATTCGACCTGCGTCGCGATAGGCCAGCAATACGCGGGCAGTTCCGTAGGTTGGGTTCTCTTCCCGCGGGTGGAATTGGTTACCAAACCACAGAGGGACCCAGCTCCCGTCCCCACGCTGTTGCCGGGAAAGGTAATCGAACCCACGGCGGACGGCCTGGTCGGCGCGGCGCTCATCGAGAAGTTCCCGCCACGCGCCGATCGCCCGAAGCGCGTGTGCCGTCAGGTCGGCCCCGCTACGGTCGAACGGCAAGGCGCCCCAGCCGCGGCAGAAAGTCGGCCAGCCGCCGTCGGCATTTTGAAGATTGAGCAGCCAGTTGAGTCCGTCGTCGACGGCGGCTTCAATACGCCGACGGCTCGGCGACGGGCTGGAGTTGGACATCGCCACCAACGCCAGCAGGGCGGCGGAAGTATCGTCGACGTCGGGCACGGCGCCGCTTAGATCGTTCCATCCCCAACCGCCGGGCGCGGCGTGCGTGAACGGATGAAGCTCGCGGTGCTGGCACGAAAGCAACCAATCGAGGCAACCATCGAGGTCGACGTCACCGCCGGCGGCCAACGTGCTGACGGCGCTGCTGGTGTGCCACGTGGCCAGATTGGCATTGATCGGCCAGGACCCGTCCTCGCGGATCGACGCGAGCAGGAATCTTACGCCGTCGCGGACCGCCGCATGATCGGCTCGGAGCGTGGCGGTAAGACTCATCACGACAAAACTCGTAAGCGGCACCGCTTCGAGGAACCCGCCGCTTGCCGGCTGCATCCGCCTGAGCACGTCAAGACTCCTTCGGACAGCCAATCGGCGAATGAGCCACGTGATCGGGTTGCGCGGCGCCCGGTGGAAAAACCGCGCCTGACCAATGGCAACCAGCGCGGGTACGGCATAGCCGACCACCGGCAACCGCAGAAAGCGAAGCACTGGATACGGCAGACAGGCCAACTCGAAGGGCAGGGGGGAGACCTCACGCCACGGCGTTAAGCCCGCCAACGCACAGTTGGTCAGGATCGGCACGGCGAAGGTCTTGTCGCTGCCGTAGCGCCGCGTTAGTCCCGCGGCGCCGCCTTGGGCCTCGATGCAACCTTCGGCGCGGACAAGCAGGTCCGCGTGACGCTCGGCCGCGCCGGCCAATTGGAAAGCGGCGCGGGCAAGCATCGTGGTGGCGATGTTCGAGAGGCTTTTGTCGGTATCACCCCAACCGCCATCATCGTTTTGGCGTCGCGCAAGCCACTCGATTCCCCGACGGGCGAGTTGCCGGCAAGCCTCGCGGCAGGGCTCGTCGGCGGTGTGACAGGCGACGATCGACAGCGCGCTTGCAGCGGTGGCGGTCGACAGGGCCGAACTGGAAAGCTCGCCGACCCAATGTCCCTCCGCCACCCGCTCGGCCAGCAAGTCGCGGCGGGCGGTCTGATAGGCAGCAGCAAGTCGGTTCGGGTCGATCATGCGGCGGTTTGGGACATCGGGTTCGTAACCTAGAGGCTGTATAAGCAGG
>JAUWWA010000422.1 GCA_030617125.1 Pirellulales bacterium
ACGGCCGTACGCCCGGGAAGACTGCCGCCGCGGCCGCGGCGGGCACCACCGTGCTCGCTTCGGCCGGCAAGGCAAAAGCCGCCTGCGCACTGACCGCCTCAGCGGCGGTGGCGTCGGCCGGCGGCGCCACGGCCGTGCCGCTGTGGAAGTTGGCCCTGTTCTTCCTCAAGGTCGGCCTGGTATTCTACGGCGGCGGTTACGTGCTGGTGGCCTACATGGAAGACGGCCTGGTGCGCGATCACGACTGGCTGAGCAGCGAGCAGCCGCTGAGCAACGAAGAGCTGCTCGAGGCAGTGGCCATCGGCCAGATCACGCCCGGCCCCATGCTCTCGTCGGTGACGTTCGTCGGCTACCGGATTGCCGGGCTGCCCGGTGCGGCCGTTGCCACTGCCGCCGAGGCGGTCAGTGCGCAGGCGGCCTTTGCCTTGCCGGCCGAAGCGAGCACGGTGGTGCCCGCCGCGGCCGCGGCGGCAGTCTTCCCGGGCGTACGGCCGTTACGTCGCCCGATACGAAGAAAGAGTGCTCCGGCCACTCCCCCCGTCAGTAACGTAACGGCCGGATCGCTTCCGCAAAACGACGCACCGGCCACGGCCACGGCGATGAGAATGAGCTGCCACGACTTCAAGCCGGTCTTTCCCAGCCGCCAAATGGCTGCGAAGATGATGCCCAAAACCACCGCGTTGATACCGTAGAAGAACGGTTTTACCTGCGGCCTGGCTCCATACTGCACGTAACTCCAGGCGAGTGCCGTGGCAATGGCGACCGCCGGCAGCGCAAACGCCAGGCCCGCGACGATCGACCCCATGATCCCGGCGCGGCGATAGCCCACGTGGCTGGCCATCTCCACGGCGTTGGGTCCGGGGATGAGGTAGGTGGCCCCGATCAGATCGAGAAAATCTTCTCGCGAGAGCCAGCCGCGCCGTTCGCAGACTTCGTACTGCATGGTGGCGATGTGTACGGCCGGCCCGCCGAAGCTGATCGTACCCAGCTTGACGAACAGTTTTGTCAATTCCCACAGGCGGGGCAACATGAATACACCTTCGAGCGGCTATTCTCGCAAGGATAGGGCTGCCCTGTCAAGCGGATACTCCTGCGTGAGCCTCTCCGGTCTGCTATAATCAGGCTCCGCGGAACCACTGTTGCTGGCCATGAAACGGGGAGATTGATGATGCGACACCTATGCGTGCTGTTCGCAGTTGCCGTCTATTGCACGACTTCTTCAACGGTCATCTGTGGCGGAGAGGAACCGGCGGATTCCGCGCCGGGCAAGAGGCTCGCCCGCGATAGCGGCGTTCCCGGCGGAATCTGCGTCGTCGCCGGATGCGCCGGCGCCGACCTGCCGCTCTCATTGGCCCGGCACGGGGGATTCGTCGTCCATGCCCTTTTCCGGGAAAAAGCCGAGTTGCGACGCGCCCGCGAAGCGATTCGCACCCTCGGCGTCTACGGCCAGGTCTCGGCCGATCGGTCCGAACTGAAGCGACTGCCGTACGCGGAGAACCTGATCAACGTGGTCGTGGTGGAGCGTTATCAGGAACTCGCGGCCGGCCGTCTTTCGCTCGACGAGATCAACCGCGTGCTGGCGCCGTTGGGCGTGGCGTATCTCGGCGGCCGGGCGGCAGAAGACGGGAGCGAACCGGACTGGGCGGCCGGGCTGCGCGAGCAGGCCCAAGCGGCCGGTTTCGGCAAGGCCGAGCTTGTCCAGGCGGCGGGCACCTGGCTGAAGGTTACCAAGCCCTGGCCCGCGGACATCGACCAGTGGTCGCATCACCTGCACGCCGCCGACGGCAATCCCGTGGCGAACGATCGCGTGGTCGGCCCGCCCCGGCATTACCAATGGGTCGCCGGTCCGCGATGGGCACAGTCGCACGAGACCGACTCGAGCCTCCGCCTGCTGGTCACCGCGCGCGGCCGCATCTACTACATCGTCAACGAGGCGCCGGCCAGCCTGGCCGGGCCCCGCTCGCCACCCGACAACTGGTCGCGAGCCGCCCGCGACGCCTTCAACGGCGTGCTGCTGTGGAAAACACCGATCGAGGAGTGGGGCTGGCGCGAGTGGAAGCCCTCCTGGTTCACCCCGCGCCCCGGCGTGATTCCAATCAACCTCGACAAGCGGCTGGTGGCGGCCGGCGACAATCTTTACGTCACACTGGGCTACCGGGCGCCGGTCAGCGAAGTCGACGGGCGGACGGGTGAAGTGCTGAAGACGTACGACGGCACGGCCCGTACGTCGGAAATCCTCCACCACGACGGCCGGCTCGTGCTGACCATCCTCAAAGACGATCGCGCCAGGGTCAAGCTGATCGACGTCGAAAGCGGCCGGCAGCTTTGGACCTCGGAGAAGGACTACGGCGGCACCACCACAGACTATTATCGATTCAGCGCGATGCGCGGCCGGGTGCCGCCGGCAAAGGTCGATCCCACGCTGGACATCGCCACCGACGGCGCGGTTGTCGGGTTGCTCGACGGCGACAGCGTGGTGTGCCTCGACTACGAAACCGGAACCCAGCGGTGGCGCACCGCCTTCCCGCTGGTCGAGGCGGATTACACGGCGGGCCGGATCAACGCACGCCAGAAAGTCTGGACCGGCACGATGATCGTCTCCGGCGGTATCGTTCTGCACGCCAGTCCCAATCAGCTCGCCGCGTTCTCGGCCGACACGGGTGAAATACTTTGGAAGCAGCCCAAAAAGTTCCTCCAGCACCTCTGGTACGAGTGGAAGGACGTATTCGTGATCGACGGGCTGGCGTGGACGTGGAGTGCGGAGCTTGCACGTGAGAAGCTTGAAGGCGGGGGCAGCAGCACGTGGCCCGTGAGCCTC
>JAUWWA010000455.1 GCA_030617125.1 Pirellulales bacterium
CATCCTTTGGCGTGGCTGGACTACTCTTCAAGCTATGCTCGACGGCGCTGAAACGGTACGCTGGAAAAAATGTGGGTAAACCTAAGATTACAGATCCGTCCTACCTTACCCGACATGCGGCGCTTAACAGACTGCTACGCTGGCGGTTTCGAGCACACTGAGAACTGCAGCAGCACGGCCGTCGGTTCTTTGGCCGTTGCCGACAGTTTCAAGTCCATCCGCGCCCCGTGCGGCAGCAACAGGGCCGTCTTGATCCGCGTCGGCGGACCGTCGAGCTGCTCGACCGCCAATTCGGGCGTTTTGGCAAACGGCGGGCAGAACGCCACGTGCACGCTCGCCGTCCGCTGTCCCGCCGAAAAGGGCATCCGCAACCAACCCGATAGTTGCTCGCTCCCGTCGGCCGCCCCGCTGCGCGGGAGCTGTTGGCGCACAAAGCCGGGCGGGGTGGGCCGGGGATCCAACAAAGCGGCGGCAGCCGAGGGAAGTCCCGGCTCGGGCGATTCCGTCGGCAAGGCATGCGGCGAGGGGGCCTCAGGCAAGTCGAGCCGCACCGGCGACGGCATGGCCCGGCCTCGACGCAACCACCGCCAAACGGTCGGCCGCCACGCCCAGAGTTCCTCGGCGACCAATACCGCCCAAAACGCGATTAGGCCGCCTGCGGCCGTCCCCGGCAGGCTCAACGCGGCGCCCAGAGCCAAGATGGCCGCGCTGGGAAGAATCGCGACCAGCCATCCGAGCCGCGATCGTTCCGACGCCACCGCCAGAGAGCGCCACATCAACCGAACGGTCAGCGCGGCGGCGGCGGCAAATACGCCGACGCATAGCAACGCCGGCGTCGGTAGCGGGTAGAGCAGCGCCTCGGCCAGCCAACGCCAGGTGACCAGCATTGCCACGCCGCAGAGCAATCCCAGCAACGTACCGAGAGACCAGCGGCCGAACGCCGCCGCGGCGGACACCAACGGTTCCCCCGCCGCCGGGCCCAAGTTCACGGTCGATTCAGAGGTCATAGTGCGCCACAGGTGGCAATGAATTGCCACCCCCTCGACTATCCACTATCCACTACCCACTATCCACTGCTTCGCCGTTTCGGCCAATTCGTCGGCCTTGTTGGTTTCTTCCCAGGTGAACTCCGGTTCGCACCGACCGAAGTGTCCGCCGGCGGCCGTCTTCCGGTAGATGGGTCGTCGCAGATCGAGGTACTTGATGATCCCGCCGGGGTCCAGGGGGAACACGCCGCGAACGATCTCGCAGAGGCGCGCCTCGCTGATCTTGCCGGTTCCGTCGGTGTCGACCGTGATGCTAACCGGTTCGGAAACGCCGATGGCGTAGGCGAGCTGAACTTCGCAGCGGTCGGCGAGTCCGGCGGCAACGATGTTCTTGGCGATATGACGCGCCATATAAGTGGCACTGCGGTCGACCTTCGTACAATCCTTTCCGCTGAAGGCGCCGCCGCCGTGCCGTGCCCAGCCGCCATACGTGTCGACGATGATCTTCCGCCCGGTCAGTCCGCAGTCGCCGTGGGGGCCGCCTACTTCGAACTTCCCGGTTGGATTGATGTGGTAGACAATTTCGCCGTTCACCAGATCGTCGGGCAGGCACGGCCTAATGACCTTCTCGATGATGAATTGGCGAAGCTCTGCTTGGCTGACGTTGGGACCGTGCTGGGTCGAAACCACGATCGTGTCGATCCGAACCGGTTTCGGCCCGTCGAACTCGACGGTGACCTGGCTCTTGCTGTCGGGCCGCAGCCAGTCGACTTCGCCCGCCTGCCGGGCTTCGGTCAGACGCTTGAGGATCCGGTGCGCCAGCGTGATCGGCAGAGGCATCAGTTCGGGCGTATCGTTACAGGCGTAGCCGAACATCAGGCCCTGGTCGCCGGCGCCGAGTTGCTTGCCCGCCTCTTCGTTGGCGTCGACGCCCATGGCAATGTCGGGGCTCTGCCGGTCGATCGAGATCATGACCGAACAGGCGTCGGCGGAGAAGCCCATCGCATCGTTGTTATATCCGGCCTCGCGGATGACGTCGCGGACAACATCGGGGTAGTTGATCGCCGCCTTGGTGGTGATTTCGCCGGCCACGATCGCGATGCCCGTCGTCACCATCGTTTCGCAAGCGACGCGGCTGTCCGGGTCTTGGGCAAACAGGGCGTCGAGGATGCCGTCGGAGATCTGGTCGGCGAGCTTGTCGGGATGTCCGCCGCTGACCGCCTCGCTGGTAAACAGATATTTACCCTTTGGCACGGGAATACCTCCTGGGATGTGTGAGGCTTGCTTACCTCCAAAAGCTATTGTTACCATGATCCCGCCCAAGTGGCAAGCGGGGCCACAGGCTACAATACACTTGCACGGGTGGTCGGGCCGCTCGTCGAGGGGTGGTTGCTTCAGTGACCAGTTCTTGGCCCGGCGCGGCTACCGGTCGCGGAAGGTTGTTCAGCGCGGCTACCGGTCGCGGCTTTGTGAGATTATGCCGCCGAGCGCTTGCTCGGTCTGCGCCGGGCGTGCTCGGCGGTCACCAGCATCGCTAGCAGTCGAAACGTCCGTTGGGTCGCGCCGAGTTGCTCGAACACCAG